>JBGCDY010000785.1:0-4329 GCA_045105835.1 Chitinophagales bacterium | reverse complement strand
GAGGACAGTTGATAGTTTTGTTCATAGATAGGTGTTAAGGAATTTTTGAAAAAAAAGTAATTAATTAGATTTTTTTTGAAAAAAAAGCATCTTAGCTGTTAATGGTTTGGCTTTTTTTGCAACTATTATAATAGAACGATTATCGAAGAAGTCTTTGTTTTGATGTAAATTTGCATTCAGTCCTTTAAATACGTCACTCTAATTTTTTTAAAAAATTTCAAAGAATATATTTTCACTTATGGATGAAGATCAATTCAAGACAAAACAACCTGCAATTGGCTCTCTTCTTTGGATTTCCGAAATGCGAAAAGGAAATTCTAAGTTGGTTGCTGAGTTGTACAAACAATACAAAGGCGATTTTGTCGGATGGATTAGGAGTAAAACTTCTTGTACCAATGAACTTGCTGTGGATGTCTTTCAAGATAGTATTGTTGCGTTGTATGAGAATATCAAAAAGGGCAAGATTGTTGCTTTTGACCACAGTGTGAAAACTTACTTGTTTGGTATAGGTAAAAAAGTATATTTATTACATTTAAGAAGACTCAAGCAAGAGCGTTTTCAAACGGTTTCTTTGGAAGATAATGGGATTAATACAAGTCAATTGAATATTGAGATTCCTGCGAATGAGATAGCTGAGAAAAAATCTTTGAAGTCTTTGTTATTGAAGATGAAAGAGCCTTGCAAATCTATTCTGTATATGTTTTATTATAAGGAACTTAAAATAAAAGAGATAGCAGAAGAGTTGAAGTATAAAAATGAAAATGTAGTACGTGTCCAAAAGGCGCGCTGTATGACGGCTTTACGCAAAGCTTATAGTAAGGTAAGTATTTGATTATATTGAATATTTTTTTTAATAAATAAATATTATCTTTAATAATTTTTATTAAATGGACTTGAATCGTTCCCTAAAAATAAATTCTAAAAAACGAAAACATCCTCATTATGATGAGCATTAATACCCAACTGTTAGATGTATTAGAGCGATATGTTGCATATGAACTTTCTGAAAAAGAACGAACTGATTTTGAGACAAGATTAGAAAAAGAAGAAGAAGTAGCCGATGCACTAGATTTTTTCTTGGCTTTCGAAGCTGAAAAAGAAGATTTTGGAAGAGCTTTGTTTAAAGAAGATCTTAGAAAAATTGATGCCGAAATGCAATTGGAAACGGCTCCAGTTATTACTGTGTCTTCTTTGGTAGAAGGAACATTGGAGCGAATAGCTGCTTTTTTGGACAAAAGTATTGGAGAAGTGAGTACTTGGTTTCAGCCGATTCCCGAATATCAAGCTTTATTGGTGGGTACCCATAGGTCTCATACGGGAATCTGGGAGGTAGCTGTGCCTACTGTTGGGGCAGATTATACGAATGATACATTGGTTTTTGAATTCAAAGAAAAAAAGGAGTTTTTGTTGACCATCGAAAACAATCAAAGACAAGAGTTTGAAAAAACATTCGATTTCTGCAAAACAAACTGACTTAGCGATTGATGTGTCTGGTTACAAAACAGGACTTTATTATTGGAAAGTCGTGGATTTGGCAAGTGAAGATATATTGGTTGGAGATTTTTTGGTGACGATGAAATAGGAATAAAAATTTAGAAGACTTCAATAGTAACTTCTTATAAAGCTCTGTTTGTAAACTTAGTTTTGAAGTGTATCTAATAATGATGGATATACGCTTCACTGCTTGAGTTTATACCAAAAAGATAATACTTAGACGAATGAACCCATATTGGATTTTGAATAATCCAATATGGGTTTTTATATATGGCTCTATGTATAAAACCCATCTTTTCGAGTTTCTTCAAGCACCTAAACTTAAATTAAAAAAGCCTCCAATCGTTTATTTATTGAAGGCTCTATTACTACTTAGAGTGTATAGCGATTCTTAGATTTTTTTTACTTCATAGCATTTTAGTAATCAGTTATTATTGTGTTTTTTATTTATTCATGATGGTACTATCTGATTAGAATTGATATGAAAATGGATAAAAATAAATAGAACGGACATGCATAAACAAGTCACTATTTGTTGGTTCTATTAGATGATATGCAAATATAAAACACTCATTTGAATGTGATACCCCCCAAATGCGTCAATTTTTTGAACGAATGGTTTCTTATCTCCCATTAGTGTCATTTTTGCCTTGTATTTGTGCCTTTTCTGCCTTTGCCTTCAGAACCGTAATCAAAGCCTTTGGAGAATAACCATACCTTTGTTTGAAAATGGCGGAAAAATACTCAGGCTTAAGAAATCCTACAGTAAAGCATATTTCTTTGACAGTTAGTTTTTTTTGAGATAATATTAAGCGGTGTGCCAACTGCAATCGCAATTCATTGACATATTGTTTGGGAGATTTTCCTGTCAGGGTCATTAGCTTTCGCTCAAAGGTACGTTTACTCATCGCAAGTTCTCTTACAATGTCTGGTATTATAAGTTTGTTGTTACTTGCGTGGAGTAAGATTAAAGCTTGAAGGTTTTCAAGCCAAATTTCAGCATTAGCATCGTTATCGGATTTTGGAGGGTAATTCATGGTGATTATCATTCTGGGTACGTTTTTATGTGATCAAAGTGTACATAAAATCCCCATTCCCTTCAAAGAGGGCAGCAAAGTCTGTGTGCTATTTAGAGGATAGTGAGGATTTTTATATTTTTCACACTTATCTGTAATAGTATAGTTGCACTTTTTACAAAAACATTAACAGTAGCGTTTAAAATAATTCAAAAAATGGCAAATAATCTATTGGAAAACGGTGAGGGGATTGAAGAAAGAGGTGGCGGAGGTGTATTAGCAATGACTTGTGTTGTTTGAGAGCAGAAGTTGAACAACAACTATTAGGTGATTTTTTTAGGGAAAACAATAGAATTGGAAGATGGAATCTATACGAGATACTCAAAAGGTGGATTTAGAACGAGCAGAAATGTTGTTGGAACAGGCAAAGCCCAATGTGGCGTTAGAAGTTTTTGATGAGCCTACAGTAGCTGCATTGAAGGAGGCTATGGAGTTGCATGAGAAGTGGGAGGAGAAGGAAAAGGTGGGAGAGGTGTATGAATATTGGGGGATGTATCAAAATTCTATACGAAAATTTAAAACATCCATCACTTTTTATCAAAAAGCGATGGATATCCGATTGAGACTTTATGGAGAGGAGAATCAAAGTGTTTGGAGGCTTTACAATATAATAGGAGAGCAATACAGTTTTTTGAACGATTTTGAATCGGCAAAAACATACCTATACAAAGGATTAGAGTTGGCTTTGACTATTTTTGGAGAGCAACACTTAAATACGGCTAAAAGTTATTCTGCTATTGGTGTCTGGTGTTTTTATCAAGATTATTTTTCAAAAGCAATTGAATATTTTTATAAGTGTATCGAAATAGGAGAAGCTATCAACCCTTCTCCTATTTTATTCCTTCAAGGAACTTATACCAATATTGCCACCAATTATATAGCTCTTTTCGATTATGGCAAAGCCCTTCATTTCTTTCAGAAGGGTATGATCTTACTCAAAAAACTACGCCCTCCAATGCACCTTGATTTCGCCAATATTTTTAACAGTTATGCTAATTTGTACCACCGATTAGGAGACATCAACCGTGCTGTATTATTCGCCCAAAAATCCATTGAAATATATGATCACCATCAACATGTAAATGTTATTTACCCCTGTCGTTTATTGATGGGTATCTATAAAGATCAGGGGGCGGAGGAAAAAGCGATGCAAATTGGAGAAAAAGCAGTGCAGGTATTGTTAAAGCACAATATGGAAAAACAAAGAGCGACTATTATTCTCTATACTACTTTAAGTAAGAGTTATCAAAAAGTAGGCAGAAAGGAAGAAGCATTTACCCTATTGGAAAAAGCCATACAAATTGCCAAAGAGCTTTATGGAGCATATAGCCCAAGACTCAGCAGCTCTATAAAAAGCATGGCGGACTATTATACGGTTGAAGGTATGTTTGACAAAGCAGAAGTATATTTTCACAAGGCTTTGGAAATTTTAAATCACAGCAAGAGTGAAAAACGGATAGGAAATACCCATATCTACAGCAGTTTGGGGAAACTGTATGAAGAATCTCAAAAGCCTTTGGAGGCAGTAAAAGCCTATCATCAGGTTATTTGTTTTGCTACTGTAGGTTATGATAAAGAAGATATCTACGATTACCCATTTTTTGATCTAAAAGATACAGATTTCGAAATCAAACAAGAATATGGTTCTTGGTTAGAAGCATTTTTATCCAAAGCCCATGCCTTTTTTCAATATTATACGTTTCAAACAAAAGACTTAACAGATCTGGAAGCTGCTTTTAGAGGGTATGAAACAACCTTT
>JBGCDY010000784.1:0-2813 GCA_045105835.1 Chitinophagales bacterium | reverse complement strand
ATTGCTCTGATAACAGGTGAAGGTAATCCCGTATAAATGGTAATATTTGTGCCTCATACATAGACCTCTTTTTCCTCGAAAATTAAGCTATTTTCTCTGATTTTGGAAATCTAAAAACTTGAACATTGAGTAATAGTTTAGTTGATATTTATTGGGTACTTTTTTGATAATCAAAAGTACCAGCAAAAAAACGCCTTAATGAACCAATAAACTCTAATATGTCGTACCTTCCTCTTCCATTTGCGGCAAAAAATAATTCAAAGTCAGACCTACACGGCTGCGGTTGGTGAAGTTGGAAGATTCTTTGAGGTGGAAAGTAGCGGCGATTTGGTATTTTTCGGCAAGCTTGACTCCAGCCATGACTGCAAAATTGTAAGGCGTTTGGTTCATTTTATAACTCACTCCCGCCATGTATCGGTCATGGAATCGTGCCAATACGCTCACATCAATATAGCCTTGATTGTTGAAAGAAGTGGAGAATTGATTAAGTGTGAAGTTGATCATTGCAGCAGGATGTAGGCTAATGTTTTCATTCAAACGAATGGCTTGCCCCAAACTGATATAGGTTTCTTTTTGGAAACGGTTGGAGCTCCCAACATTGTAAAATTCAAATATGGGTTCATTGACATGAAACATGGTTATGCCCATGTAAAAGTCTCCACTGAGGAATAAAACACTTCCATCCATGTTGAACTTAAAGAAACTTTCGTTGCTTTTGATGACATCCACACTCCCCGATCCACTGGGTACAAAGTTGGAATTGTAGTGCAACAAAGAAGAGTTGAGACCCAATTTAAAACGTCCCTTATCTCCTGCTTGAATCGTATAACTGTACAACAAACCAATTTTCAATTGCCTCCGTTTGTACTCATCTCCAAAACTGTGGTAGTTAACCATCAAACCCAAGCCACTTTCGATAGCCTCGACTTGTCCTTGTATGAAGCCTTGAAAAGAAATCGGTTCCGTCACGCTATTTTTGATATTTCTTCCTGACACGCCCATCTTCGCCTGACCTTCTTCTCCCGCAAAAGCAGGGTTGTAATAAATTGGATTGAGGTGATAATCCGTAAAATAAGGAATGCGAAGTCCAGTTGTCTGTGCGTTCAATTGACTACCAGCCAAAAGGAAAAAAAATAAGGCGAAAAAGCAAGTATATACCGAGTTCATTGGAATGTGCTTATAATGTTTTGGAAAAATCCAAACTTCAGCCTTTGTCATTTGCCATGCGCTCTTGGTGTCTTTGCCAATCTTCCGCATGGTCAATATCGCTGAGTTTGGGAAGTAAAAAATAGCTTTTAGCTGCTTTTTGAAGGTCTGCTATGGTGTCTGGAAAAACCGATTCAGTGCTCCAAGTTTTGTGGTTAAAAACAGGCTTGAACAAAGATTTCATACCAATCAAATAATAACCTCCATCGAAGGTTGGACCTACCACAAAATCATCTGTGTCCAATGCATCAAAAGCTGCTTTTAATAAGACGCTGTCAAGTGCAATACAGTCACTACCAATAATCAACACCTTTTGGTAACCAGCTTCAAAGGTTTCCCGAAAAGCTTCCTCCATTTTCGCTCCCAAGTCTGCTTCTACCTGTAGTTTCTTCTGAAAAACACCGTTTGACCATTCATCTTCTACTTCAATATTTTTGCTATAATAAAGCAATTTATCACAGTCCAAAGATGCTGTAATTTGTCGAGTATGTGCCAAAAGTTCCCGATAAATTTCAAGGGCTTTGTCGTCTCCTACTCCTTTTGCCAAACGTGTCTTGACTGTTCCCTTAACTGGATTCTTGATAAAAATGATAATGGCATTCATAATTCTACTTTTACTGATAGCATACAGATGAAACGGATTAGACTGATAAGCACTGATTTTTTATCTATTCCAATACCGAATCACTTTACCTCAATCGCTTTCTACGCCCCAACTCTTCCACCACCAAACTCAACTCTCTTCCCATTTGTCCTGTCACAGCTGTGTTTTCATCCGCTCGACGAATCAAATAAGGAATCACTTCTTTTACGGGACCATAAGGCAAATACTTCAAAATATTGTAACCCGCTTTAGCCAAATTAAAAGAAATATTGTCACTCATTCCATACAATTGGGAGAAGTAAATATGAGGATGATTGAAGGCAAGTTCCTTTTCTTCAATCAATTCGCAGAGGTAGGCATTGCTCTTTTCGTTGTGAGAAGCACAACAAAAGGCCATAGAATCCAAATGTTCGATACAGTAAGCCAAGGAAAGATTGTAGTCCGTGTCACAAGCCTCTTTATTGGGTTGAATAGGAGAAGGATAGCCATTTTTTGCAGCTCGTTCTCTCTCCTTTTCCATGTAAGCTCCCCTCACCAATTTTGCAGCCAAAATATAACCTTTTGCTTTTGCAGCCGCATGGTTTTCTTTCATAAATGCCAATCGATCGTGACGGTATAATTGGTAGGTATTGAATATCAAAGGCTCTTCTTGATTGTACTCTTCCATCATTTCCAAGACCAAGGCATCAATAGCAGGTTGAATCCAACTTTCTTCCGCATCAAAATAAATGGCAACCTTGTACTTATCTGCTGATTTACAGATTTTCTGCAATCGTTTTTTGACATTCGCCAATTCATCCAACTCTTTCTTTTTCAAAGGTTTTCCTTCGCTCATTTTTTCCAATAAGTCGAATCGTGCCAATCCTGATATCTTGCTGCTGATTGCAGGAACATTGTCATCGTCTCTGCCATACTTGATGGCTTTGGAAAGTTGGCGGGCAGTTTCGTCAAAATCGTACTCCGTTTTTTTCGCCTCCACACCATAATCCAACAAAACTTTCAC
>JBGCDY010000783.1:0-5434 GCA_045105835.1 Chitinophagales bacterium | reverse complement strand
GAAAAAGAAATCATTGAAATTAAAGCGGTCTTTGTAGTCAAATTTACTGGCTATCAAAGAAGTATTGGAAAACAATCGAGGATTGAAGATATGGTTCCATCGAAGCGTCCCAGTAAGATTTCCCCAGTCCAAATCGTAGGTACTGCTGGTAGAAGATTCCGTATTTTCGTCAAATAAAACATTGAGCTTGTCTCGCCCAAAATAACCACTCAAATAGACTCGGTCTTTATCACCAAGGATAAAGTTAACCTTTGCGTTGAGATCGTAAAAGAAGTAATTGGGAATTTGTTGGTCTTCGGGCAATTGTTTGTTCACCGTAGGAATAAACAAATCTGCATAGGTTCGGCGTGCGCTTATGACAAAAGAGGATTTGTCCTTTACTATCGGTCCCTCCAATGAAAGCCTCGAAGCAATCAACCCAACGCCACCTTGTCCTTCAAACTTTTTCATGTTGCCTTCTCGCATCTGAATGTCAATGACCGAGGACAAACGCCCTCCGTACCGTGCGGGAAAATCGCTTTTGTAGATTTCGAGGTTCTTGACAATATCAGAATTGAAGGTACTGAAAAAGCCAAAAAAGTGTTCTGGGTTGTAAACAGTCGCTTCATCCAAGAGTATCAAATTCTGGTCGTAACCACCTCCCCTTACAAAAATCCCACTCGTTCCTTCCGAACCCCCTTGTACGCCTGCGGATAACTGCACGACTTTTAACAAATCCGTTTCACCCAAAACCATCGGAATCGCTTTGATGCTTTTGGAGGTAATTTTCTGCTTTCCCATCTGTACTTCGTCAATGAGTTGGCGATTGATATCCTCCGTCACCACGATTTCATCCAAAAGCTCAGAATCAGAATCCAACAAAAAAGTCAATTCTTGGTCTGTATTAGGCAGGATTCGTTTTTGAAAGGTTTGATAACCGATATAACTGACTATCAAGGTGAGTGAATCTTTGGAGAATGGGATTTTAAGGGCATAATAGCCATATAAATTGGTGGTGGCTCCTGTTTGGAGTTCTTTGATGTAAATGTTTGCACCAATGAGGGTTTCGAGACTTTGTTGGTCTTTGATATAACCGCTGAGGGTGATGTCTTTTTGGGCAGTTGCAGAAGTGCTGCAAAGTAAGAGGAGGGTGAACAGGAATATAATGTAGGAGAATTGTCTCATGCTTGTTTGGTGTATGTGGGAAACGAAACGTTTAAACTACCGAAATCTTGGAAACTTCGGTAGTTTGGGCTATGTATCAAAGTTAGGAGAAAAAAAGGGAATGTGGGGAAAGATTCTTTTTGAAGTGTCAGAAAGGGGCTTAAATTTTGAAGGTGTTCATCAAATCTCTGCAAAAACATACGCTCCCACTCCCCTACGCCCGCAGCGTTTTGCCGTTTTGATAGAGGGAATGTTTTGGTGGTGAATCGTTCCGTAGAGCATTTCATTTGCAGTTGAAGGAAGTCGTTCAATCAAATGACGTTGAACCGCAGGAGCCAAACCTTTGCCCCTAAATTCTGCCAACAAATATTCCTCATAGACCTCATAACCCGCCAAATATTTCCGACGAGCCTCACACACCCCAATGATTCCAGCCCATGCACCATCCACCAACACCTCAAACAATAAGCCTTTGTCCATCATGTCTTGCAGACTCTCTCTCGACTCCACACTCGCCATTTCCACAAAAAAAGGATTCGCTCGGTACATATCCTGATAGGAATTTTCATAGCGTTCATACCAATCCAAAGAAGTAGACACTGCTAGTTCTATTTTCTCAAAGCTTGCAGGCTTTGGTGCATTTTTCAAATCAGCAAGGAAGCCTGTGTAATAGCTTAAATCTCCTTCAATCCCTTCGCCAAATTTCGACAAATTCACTGCCTCTTTTGGGCTAAACCAACGAAATCGTTTGGGTTGGAATAACTCATATTCCCGATACAAAAAATCACCCATTTCTTTGACTTTCGCCTGACTATCCAATTCAAAATCCTTGTGAATCAAAAACACCGCAGGCTTGGTCAAATCACCACCCACAAACCGAATCGAAGTCACCACCTCCCCAAAAGGAGTCGACAATTGACGGTAAAGATAGTCCTCCACTTTTGCCCCTTCAATGCCACAATAGTCATGCACACGTTCCGCACTCTTTTTATCTCCACAAAACCGCCAATTCTCCTCCACAAAAGTCATCAGGCGATTTTGTGCCTCCTTTTTGCCCAGTTTTTGAAGGATAAAATCGGGACAATAGCCCGTTTCTATTTCGAGCCACTTGGCTATAAATGCTTGTTTGGTAAGTTTCAAATTTTGATGTAATTCAATCAATTGAAGTATTTTTAATTTTTATTCTCATTTTGATTTTCATTATTGAAGCATCGCTTCAACACTGCTCAGGCTTCTCTCCCGTCAATTCCCAAAAAGTATCCGCCTTGTTTTCCTCTGCTCTATCCAAGCACGGAAAATCTTTTTCAATCAAAATATGTGGTTGCCCCTCAGCAGCAGCTACTTCAATACCCACCTCATTTGAGTCCATCCATTTTTTTGCCTTCAATAAGGGAATATTCACCTGCAATTGACCATTTTCATATACCGCATTCACGGCATCTACATCCGCTCCAACCGCCAGAGCGAAAACAAACGACATCCCTCCGCCAAAGTCAATACTTTCTCTCACAAGACCTTCACGCTCCAATTTTTGGAGGTCGGTTTTGCGTACCCTTAGTCGAATACTATCTTGAACACAACGTAATTTCATAGATTATGATTTGAAGTGATTGATACCAACAAAATTAGTTATTTTTGATTCTAATTTTCATTAATACTCAATTTTGGAGAAGTGTTCGGGAACTTTCTCAATCAAAAGAGAATTATTACATTAGACCTTCAAATGTACTCAGTGATGGAATGACTTTGATGCTTTCGAAACCAACATAACATCCCCCTTGCCCCCTTCAAAGGGGGAATTAACCAACAACACACATTTTTCCCTTTAAAGGGAAAAATAAACTCCCCCTTTGAAGGGGGACTAAGGGGGATGTAAATGGGGGATTGGGAGTATAGCTGACTGTTAAAAAAAATCTATTATTGAGTATGAAATGATGCAAAACCAACGAATCAAACAATTATGTCCAAAAATTTGCTGCAAAATATCCAACAATTCATGGCCCCTCGATACAGCGAGGGATATGTCAAAGGCGTACACGACCAAGACGCTGCCAAAATCTTGGGTGCGCTCCAAAATCTTCAATCCAAAATAGACCTCCTTCGATACGAACCCAATGCAAGAGCCTGTGCCGCTCTCTATTGGCAAGCCTACGAAACCGAAGAAGACAAAAAACTGCTCAACAACCAATTGAAGGGCATGGGTATTCTTTTGCAGCTTTTTCCGAATGCCAAAGAATTGGGTGTATTGCAGCAAAAATTGCAGGCAGAAATTGCCATTTTTGTAGAAGAGACCCATCTTTTTGAAGAAAAAATCGTGGGGCAAGCTGCCGAATATTTGTTTTACGAATTGACCCGTTCAGACGATTTCATCATCAGCCAAGAAGCCGCAGATTTGCTCAGAGCCTTCAAAGACATGCTCAAAAGCCAAGTCGCCGAACAAAAATACAAGGATTCACTCAGCAAACTAAAAGGGGAAACTACTGCAAAATATGAGTTGATTCGCAGTTGGTTGTGGGCTTATGTCAATTCCAATGGACACGCACACTATGGAGAATTTGTCAATGAAACTGCCCGATTATTGCTTTTGGACAATTACCAACCCGAAAAAGTAATAGCCGTCTCGACCAAACAAAACATTGAAGAACTCCAAGGCTCACATAAGGTGCTCCAATCTGGCGGCAAATACTTACTGGATTTCAATGCCTTCACCCGAAAAATGCGCCAATACGAACAAGAAACCGTTCCGCTTTACCAGCAGTTTCTCAGCCTCAAAAAACAACTTACCGAAGAATTTCGCAAAGACCTCCGATTGGAAGAATTCAAACCCAGAGTCTTGAGTTCTTTCGTTCGAAACCAGTTGATAGACAAAGTATATCTTCCTTTGATTGGCGACAATTTGGCAAAGCAGATTGGAGTCGTAGGCGAAAATAAACGGACGGATTTGATGGGAATGTTGTTGTTGATTTCCCCTCCAGGCTATGGCAAAACCACCTTGATGGAATACATCACCAGTCGTTTGGGTTTGATTTTCATGAAAATAAATGGCCCTGCCATTGGTCACCAAGTCACTTCCCTCGACCCACAGGAAGCTCCAAATGCTGCTGCAAAACAAGAATTGAAGAAACTGAACTTGTCTTTTGAAATGGGCGATAATGTGATGATTTATTTGGATGATATTCAGCACTGCCATCCCGAATTTCTACAAAAGTTCATTTCCCTCTGTGATGGTCAGCGAAAAATTGAAGGAGTCTATAAGGGACAACCCAAAACTTATGATTTGCGGGGCAAAAAAGTGTGTGTCGTTATGGCGGGAAACCCTTACACCGAAAGTGGTGAAAAATTTCAGATTCCAGACATGCTCGCCAATCGTGCCGACACCTACAATTTGGGGGATATTATTGGAGATTCTGATGACCACTTCAAACTCAGTTACGTCGAAAACTGCCTGACTTCCAACTCCATACTCAACCGTTTGGCGACCAAAAGCCACAAAGATGCTTTGGTTTTGATTCGTGCTGCCGAAACGGGCAATCGGGAAAACATGGACTTTGAAGCGAGCCATTCACCTGAAGAAGTCAAGGAGTACATCAACGTTTTGGAGAAGCTTTTGAAGGTCAGAGACATTGTTTTACGGGTGAATTTGGAATACATCAAATCCGCAGCGCAAGAAGACCAATACCGCACCGAACCGTCTTTCAAATTGCAGGGTTCGTATCGAGACATGAACAAAATGGCGGAGAAAATTATGCCTGTCATGAACGAACAAGAGTTGCAGACCTTGATTATGAGCCACTACGAAAGTGAATCCCAAACTTTGACCACAGGTGCGGAAGCCAATTTATTGAAGTTCAAATCCATCAACAACTTACTATCGGATGCTGACAAGAAACGTTGGCAGGAAATCATTGTTACTTTTCAGCGAAATACCTTGATGGGCGGAGCAGGAAATGCGGATAGAATGGCACAAATGGTGGGGCAAATGTCAGCGATTGCCAAAGGTTTGGATGATTATTCTAAGGCGTTTGTCTATGGAATTGATGGGATTCGGAAAAGTTTGGAGGATAAGGAGTGATGGAACACTGATTTGATGGATTAAACAGATT
Organism: Chitinophagales bacterium; assembly: GCA_045105835.1. Lineage (GTDB taxonomy): Bacteria > Bacteroidota > Bacteroidia > Chitinophagales > UBA2359 > JAUHXA01. The sequence goes on along the minus strand of JBGCDY010000783.1, from coordinate 188 downwards.
GGAAAAGATAAAAATCAGTGCTCAAATTTAAAAACTCAAATTTACTTCAATGTCATTAAGTTAAGGTTTTCGAGCATTAATCAATGTTTTTTCATCATTTATATTTACGGGTCAAATAGCTCTTCGATAATTTTTCAGCGTCTTATATTTTCCATTCAAATGTTGTATTCTTTTGATTCTCGGAAAAC
>JBGCDY010000782.1:0-2237 GCA_045105835.1 Chitinophagales bacterium | reverse complement strand
CTCCGGGTGGTTCGTGGCGGGTCTTGGAACTACGTTGGCTACAACTGCCGTGTGGCGAGCCGTAGCAGGAGCGACGACGATATCCGAGACAGCAACATCGGTTGTCGTTTAGTCAGGTACTAAGCCTTTGCTCTTTTTTCCTTTTACCCTTTTTTTTCTTTACCGCCGAAGGCGGTCAAAATTTTTTTTGCGACAATGCACACAATTAAAAATTAATATATTTTGTTACCTTCGTGAGTACCAAATAAACCGATACCAAAACAACGCTGAAAAAATCTGCATATTCAAAATCAAACTGCTGAATGAAACACGAAAAACTTTTAGAGCGACTATTTGCAAATGTTGTTTTCAAAAAACAAGAAAACCTGCAAGTCCTCAGAGCAGAACACCATCCCCAAAGCTATACCTGCAATGAGTCGGGCGACATCATCGGATTGATAGTCAGAGAATGCGAATCATTGACTCAACTGACACTCACTCCAGAACTGCATCAACTTCAATACCTCAACCTCAGTGACAACTCCTCCTTCGAGACACTCTATTTTGCCACTTCGCTGCCCAACCTCCTTCACTTAGACCTCAGTGACAACAAACTAAGCACCCTACATCTTCTCTCAGGATTTGAGCAACTCCATACGCTCGATGTCAGCAGAAACAAGCTCCAAAAAACCACCTTTGAGGGCAACTATCCCCAACTCCAACTCTTGGACTTCAGTGGCAATGAATTAACCGATTTTGAAGTGCCCGCAGATGCGCCCTGCCTTCAATACCTCTACTTATCCAACAGCCAAATTCAGCAAATCACTTTCCAAAGCAAAATGCCCAATTTAGAGATTTTGCACCTCTCCAACAATCAATTGCAGCACTTCCACTTGCCTGATGGCTTCAAAAAATTGCAGCACCTACGCCTCGATAAAAACAAATTGGAACAGCTCGAATTTGCCGATTATCGGGAGTTGAAAGCCATGAGATACCTGTTTTTGAAGGAAAACCAACTGCAAGACATTCCTCCCGAGATTTGGGAAAAAGAGGAAAACGCTTGGCAATCTGTTCAGGGATATTTGCGGGCAGCAGCATCGGGACTCATCATCAACAATGAGGCGAAGGTGATATGGTTTGGCAATGGAGAAGCAGGAAAAACCACCCTTTCGCACCAACTGCGACACAGAGAGTTTGCATCTTTTGAGCGAACCGAAGGCATCGAAATCAAAGATTGGGTGATTCCCTATGCGGACTTGCCCAAAGAGATGAAGGACAAAATACAAGAAAGCATCGCCCATGCACAAAAAAAAGCCAAGGACAATCAAGAAAACATAGACATCAGGTTTGACCCGACTCGCTTCGAGGTGCATCTAAAGATGTGGGATTTTGGGGGACAAGAATACTACCACGCCACACACCGCTTGTTTCTGAACAACAATGTATTGTATCTACTCGTATGGGACCATCAGACCGACAGGCAACACGAAGACCTGAAGGATTACCACCATACGACCTATCCCCGCAGCTATTGGCGACACAACATCGAACACTACGCCGACCGAAACAAGGTTGTTTTGGAGGTACAAAACAAAGCCGAGGAAGTATTTGATGCCAACAATAGAGAATTGAAATATAAAGTAGCATTCAGAGAAAATAGCAAGCCCCTCAGCATCCAAGAATACGAGATAGATGTAACCAAATTGGAGGATGCCATACTCGGACAACTACAGCACCTCAACAACTTGGGAGGCACTTTCCCCGAAGTATATGACCACCTCCGACAAGCCTTGAGAAAATTGGAACAAGAAGGGGAACAAAAAATACTCAGCTTTGAGGAATACCGTGTATTTTGCCGTCAGAATGATACCACCAAAGGCAGAGGTGACTTGCTGCAAGACGAAACCCAAATCGAAAACCTCACAAAATTTTTGGACGATACAGGAGCAATTATTTGCTACCGATACGGCAAACGTTTTTCTCCCAAACTCCAAAACTATGTATTCATCAGCCCCAAATGGGTGACAAGCCACATTTACCACATCCTGGACGAAAAACACATCAACCGAGCCAACAATCCAAACAAAGGGGAGTTCAGCCTTCAACACGTCCAAAACGTCACCCAAAACACGGGTTTGCCGCCTGTAAAGTGGATAGAATTGATGGAACAATTCCAGTTGATTTTCGAAATCCAACGAAAGAAACAAACCCGCTACATCGCTCCTCAATATTTGCCATTGAAGTGTGCCAACGAGGAA
>JBGCDY010000781.1:0-1775 GCA_045105835.1 Chitinophagales bacterium | reverse complement strand
TCTGAATTGTGAATAATTTTACTTCCTACTTGCACCCCATTTTTAGTGCTGACCCGCATAACCGCTTCGCCTAATTGTGATTTCACTTCTTTAATTTTTTCGGAGTCTGTGCCATCTGCTTGCACACTGCAAACCGTAACGCTGCCATTCTCATAGGTTCGACCAATTGAAGCAGCATATTGTTCGGCAGCACGGGCATGTTCGCCACCAGCTGTTGGAAGAAGGATGTTTTGAAGGTGTAGTCCTGTTTTAGGAATTTTGACCAGCATAAGGTCGGTACGGGCATGGGTAACAACGGCATCCGTAATTTCGCCCAGCATCTTCTCCCCTCTTGTAGAAAAGCCCTTCCAGCCCATCACAATCAAATCACAGGAATGACGGCGACTGATTTCCAAAATTGCCCTTGCAGTATTGTGGGCAATACAAACCAAGGAAGTCACTGGCACACCATGTTTTTCGCCACTTTGGTCGGCTCTATCCAAAAGTGTTTGTTCTGCATCCACCAGTCTGCGGTGATTCCCTCTCACAGGTGTTTGTTCTGGTACAGTCACAACCCTCAAAGCAACGACTTCTCCTCCCTTTTCTTTGGCTATTGCAGCAGCCAACTTCATTAGGTTGTCCAAAGTAGCAGGATTCGCAATCGGCACCAATACTCGGAAGGTTTCTTTTTCATCAGCAGAAAGACTGTAACGCCCAGCGGCTACCCTTGAAGCTTCTCCAGGCAAGGCTTCTGCTTCTGACTGCGTGCCTTTCCATATCAAAAAACCAACCATTCCCAATGCCAATGCACCAAATGCCAAAGCTACGGGAAGCGGATGGTGAAAAATTTGACTCAATAAGTAGAAATTGAAGACGATGCCCAAACCTGGTAAAAGCGGTACCAAAGGCACTCTAAAAGGGCGTTCTATGTCTGGAAATTTGCGGCGGTGAATGATGAGCGCAGCATTGACGAGTATCAAAACCAACAACAAAACCGTATCTGCAAAATGCGCCAAATCTTCTAATGGCAACAACAATACAAAAATCAGAATACTACCCGACACCAAAAAAGTAGCGATAATTGGGGTACGGGTTTGAGGGTTAATTGTGCCAAATTCTTTTGGAAAATGCCCCAATTGACTCATTGCCAATGCCACTCTTGAACCTGCCATAATCGAGGCATTGGAAGCAGAAATCATCGAAAATAATCCCCCTGCAATGATGACCATTCCTCCAGCTCCTCCTAAAAACATTTTTGCAGCCATTCCCATTGAAGCTTCTGTATATTCGGTGAGGTTTGCAGCCAAAATCACCAAGACAACCAAAGTGTATAAAACAGTGACAATTCCCATCGACAAGAATATGGCTCTCGGAATGTTTTTCACAGGGTCTTTCACCTCTCCTGCTGAGGCTGCAATGGCGGAAAATCCAAAAAAGGTGATGAAAACCAAAGCGGAAGTACTCACAATTTGAACGACATCGGTACTAAATTTTTCTATCACTTCTTCGGGATTGACATGTCCCAAACCACCAATGACAAACCACATCAACAACAACACCTTAACTATAGTAACAATGACCTGAAAACTGCCACTTTCTTTTGTTCCCTTGATATTCAACATCGTCAATGCAATCAGTGCCACAACACCCGATAATTGTTCAATCGGAGAATGCCACAAAAACTCATTGAAGTAGCTTGATAAGCTCGCAATGTAAAAAGCACAGGAGGATGCATAACCCAAAAACAAAGCCCATCCGACAAAGTATGCCAAAGGGGCTGGATAGGTTTTTCGAGC
>JBGCDY010000780.1:0-2580 GCA_045105835.1 Chitinophagales bacterium | reverse complement strand
GGTATTCATATATTGTTGTTTTTTATCAACTAACGTTTGCTAGTATTTTAGTACAAAGATAAGTCATTTTCTATAAAAAGACGATTTGTAGAAAAAAGCGCCCCTTCTTTTTGCAGTTTTTTCGATACCAAAATTGGACTTACCCAACTTCAAAACGCCTATCTTTGCGCCCAATTCCATATTCTATGAAAAAACTATTTATACTACTATTCCTCTACCTTATTAGCAATCCACAGACTTATAGTCAAGATTCCATGACTCACGACCCCATTATCGTCAAACGAAGCCATGAAAAAATCGTATTAGACGGGAATTTGGACGAAAAAGCTTGGGAAACGGGAAGTTCTACCCAAGATTTTTGGCAGTACTTTCCTTCTGACAGCATTCAAGCAAAAGACCAAACAGAGATTTATTTTCATTTTGATGAAGAGACTTTGTATGTAGGGGCAAAATGTTATTCTGCTGGAGAAGACTATGTTACTCCATCTTTGCGAAGAGATTATCAGGCAGGAGGCAGCGACAATCTCACCTTGATGTTTGATACCTTCAATGACAGAACCAACTGCATTTTTTTTGGAGTGAACCCCGCAGGTGTGTTGAGAGAAGGATTGATTGCGAATGGAGGCAATAGAGGTAGCGACTTTTCGACTTCTTGGGACCAAAAATGGGATGGCGCCGTTCAAATTCATGATGGCTATTGGACAGCAGAGGTAGCGATTCCCTTCAAAATTTTGCGCTATAAATCGGGTAATAAAACATGGCATTTCAATGCTTATAGATTTGACACCCAATCAAATGAAATTACCACTCTGATGCACATCCCCAGAGAGCAGGCGATAATGGGGCTTGCTTTTATGGGAGAAATGCAATGGGAGGAAGCACCCCCCAAAGCAGGTGCGAATATTTCAGTGATTCCTTATAGTATCGGCAATATCACCAAAGATTTTGAAGCAAATGAAGCAGCAGATAAGAAGGTCAATGCAGGTTTGGATGCAAAGGTTGCTGTTTCGTCGGGGCTGAATTTGGATTTGACAGTCAATCCAGATTTCTCGCAAGTTGAAGTCGATGCACAGGTGACAAACCTCGATAGATTTGAAATATTCTTTCCCGAACGCCGACAGTTTTTCCTCGAAAATGCCGACTTGTTTGGCGCATTTGGAGACAATCGAGCCAATCCATTTTTTTCGAGGCGGATAGGTATTGCAGAAGATACCATCAACGATGAAAACATTGCGAATGCCATTCATTATGGCGCAAGATTGAGTGGAAAGTTAGACCAAAATTGGCGGGTGGGTTTGTTGAATATGCAAACTTCAAAGGAGGAAAGTATTGGTTTGCCAAGCACGAATTACACCGTTGCAGCCATTCAGCGAAAACTGTTCAGTCGCTCCAATATCGGGATGATATTCGTCAACAAACAAGCATTTGGAAGTGATACCTCCGACTACAATCGAATCATAGGACTGGACTACAATTTGGCATCTTCGGACAATCGTTGGACGGGTAAGTTCTACTTACACAAGGCTTTCACTCTGGATAATTCGGTGGATAGCAAATTATCAAATGGTGCATCCCTTTCTTATCGGGTCAGAAAATATCGTTTGTCATTGAGGCAGCAATGGGTGGGAGATGGTTTTGATGCAGAGGTTGGTTTTGTACCCCGCAAGGATTTTTTGTCCATCAATCCATCATTTGGATGGTTCATTTTTCCCAAAAAAGGGAGTATCAATCGCCATGAAATTGAGATGGATTCGAGGTGGTTTTGGCGACCCGATTATGGCAAAACCGACAATAGCTATTCTCTTAATTGGAATGCTTCGTTTGACAACAATGCCCGTCTAAATGCCGAAATTAGTAATAATTATGTATTTCTTTTTGATGATTTCGACCCAACTCGTACCGACTCCAATCCTCTCCCTGCCGAAACCGATTATTCCTTTACCAACTTTTCGATGTCTTTCAGTTCTGACCGCCGCAAAAAAATCTCTTTTAGATTGCAGCCTTCTATTGGTCAGTTCTTCAATGGCAACCGATACGGACTGAGTGGAAATCTGACCTATCGTTATCAACCTTATGGTTTTGTAGCCATGAACTTCAATGTCAATCAGATAGATTTACCTGAACCTTATGCTAAAACTACCTTAGTTTTGGTTGGTCCTCGTGTAGATTTGACTCTGACGAAAAGCCTCTTCTTGACAACTTTCCTGCAATACAACAACCAAACCGACAATATGAATGTAAATGCTCGACTTCAATGGCGGTATGCACCTGTTTCGGATTTGTTTTTGGTTTATACGGACAACTATGATACTGGAAATGGATTTATGACCAAGAATCGAGCCTTGATATTGAAGGTGAATTATTGGCTCAACTTGTGATAAAAAGGAAGACAGAAAAGGGATGTGAGAGGTGAGATTTCAACTTCTTTACGTTCATTTCTTAGTAGTCTTTCAAGCTAATATTCTCGATGGAAATCACCCGTACAAGTTTCTTAACTTGCAGGTTATTACGAGTCTGGAGAATTTATCCCGATACCTCGGCGATTTCAAGTATCTATTTTGTTCAAGTGTAGGCACTTTA
>JBGCDY010000779.1:0-2916 GCA_045105835.1 Chitinophagales bacterium | reverse complement strand
TCTCCCTGCAATAAGACGACCCACTCATCTTTAGCTTGCTCATACCATTCGTTTTCTGGGGTAATTTGTCCAGTGGAAATAATGCGTTCTATGAGTACGTCTTTGTTCTTGTTTTGAAGCAGAGGTTGAAAAAATTCTTCTTTGGGGAGAATTGCGGGAATTTGGAGGATGTTCGTTTTTGGGGTCATTTATTTTTATGATTGAACTTTGAAAGCGAATTGAAGTGTTGAATCTACTATTAGGATTCCATAAAGCGTATTTTCACTTTTAATTTCCCCCTATTTCTAGTATTAGTAGAATTTTAGTATAGCAATATAGGAAAAAAAGCCTTTTTTTGCTCTAAGTCAATTTACGACTTCAAAGAATCAAACCAACAACAAATATGAAAGCAATGATTTTTGCAGCAGGTCTCGGCACTCGCTTGCGACCTTTGACCAACCACAAACCCAAAGCACTCGTTGAAGTGAATGGCACTCCCCTACTCGAAATCGTCATCCAACGATTGAAGCAACACGGCTTTACCAATATTGTGGTAAATGTTCATTACTTTGCAAAACAAATTATACGGTTTTTGGAAGCCAAAAATCATTTCGATATCCAGATTTCGATTTCCGATGAAACAGGGCTATTGCTCGAAACAGGTGGTGGACTTTTGAAGGCAAAACCTTTTTTTGAAGGAAAAGACAATGAACCTTTCTTGGTTCACAATGTCGATATATTGTCCGATATTGATTTGGCAACCTTGTATCAGAGTCATTTACAAAACAATCCTTTGGCGACTTTAGTCGTCCGCAACCGCAAAACTTCTCGTTATTTGCTTTTTGATGAAAAGAATCAAATGTGTGGTTGGAAAAATGTAAAAACGGGTGAGGTTAGAATGATGCGAGATTCGGCTCTTTCTCTGGAACCCAAAGCATTGGCTTTTAGTGGTATTCATGTGATTAGTCCTTCAATTTTTCAATACATGCCTGAACAGGAAAGTGCTTTTTCTATCATCGAAACCTATTTGCAGGCTGCAAAAACACAAAAAATAATGGCTTACCCAAGTGATGATTCCAATTGGTTGGACGTGGGAAAACCTGAAAGTTTGGCGCAAGCAGAAGTGCTCATAAAGAATCTCAACTAAGCACTGAGACAAAAGAATAAAGACGCAAGACTTAAGATAAGTCTTTTTGTATTCAACAGTTTAGTAAAAAACAATACCCGATTACTTTTGATTAGGCACTTAGTATTCAAATGCCTAAAAATGAACATAAATCACTACCTTTTTCTTGTTTTTTGTATCACTGCAATGGCTTCTCTCCAATTGCAGGCAGTCAATAAACTACCCATTGATTCTGTGATGAAAGAACGAATGCCTGAATTTTCAGGAGGGCAATTGGCTCTTTTCAGCTTATCAAGGACAATATAGGGTACACATCAAAAGCAATAAAAAAAGAGTGCGAGGCACCATTTATGTAGGATTTGTCATCATGGAATATAGGAGAATGAGAATGTCAGCATCAAAAAAAGAAGTAGATGCAGAGGCTCTTATGAGTCATACAATCTATGCCCAAGTGGATTTATGGAATCCAACAAGGAAAACCTATTAGCGTGGCATTTGTAATCCCTATTCGTTGTAACTTACCAACACAAAAAAAGTCAAAATAGCATCTTCTGCGTTTTTTGAGGAACGTAAGTAGTATTTCAAATCAGTATTTTCTTTTACTCAAAATTTCAAACACCTAAAAATGAACACTATGTACCGTTTCTTTCTTGTTTTCTGTATCACTGCAATCACTTCTTTTCAATTGCAGGCAATCACTACACTCCAAATGGATTCTATTCCAAAAGAGGAAATATTTGTGATAGTCGAGGAAATGCCCCAATTTCCCGAAGGTCAAGAAGCCATGCATCAATACATCAAGGACAATCTTCAATATCCTGCAGAGGCAAAAGTCAACAACCTTCAGGGAACAGTTTATCTCAAATTTGTGGTCTTGTCCAATGGGAATTTACACGACATCAAAGTAGTTAGAGGAGTTTTTCCTGAGGATATGGGGCTCAACAAAGAAGCCCGTAGAATCATTGAATCCATGCCTAAATGGATTCCTGGTAAACAAAGAGGTATTGCAGTGAATGTGGCTTACACGCTTCCCATTCGGTTTCGACTAAGCATTCCACTCAAGCCTGAGCCTGTAAGTGTTAGTGACCAGGACAAGAATGCTTCCAAATCAAAAGCAGTCAATGTGACCCAAAAAGTGAAAGCATTGCAGAGTAAGCAAAAGATAAAAATGAATACTTCAAAACCCAGTCACCCTTCTTCCAATACGCCAGAAATTGTAGAGGGTGAAAACATCGAATTGGACAAAGTGGGAGCTGATGGCATTCCTATTTACAAAACCGTTCCCGAAATGCCCTTTTATGGCGAAAGTCCAAATGATGCCAGTATGTACGCCTTCAAAAACATCAGCTATCCACCTTCTGCAAGAGCACAAAATATTCAGGGCAATGTTTATGTGGGTTTTACGGTCATGGAAGATGGCAGCATACAGCAAGTCCATATCAAAAAAGGAATTCCTGGCGGCAAAATGTGTGATGATGAGGCATTGAGGGTTATCCGTTCATTTTCGAATTGGACTCCTGGCAAAATAGCAGGTAAGCCTGTCAGAGTGAGTTATGCACTTCCCGTTCGTTTTAGATTCGCGACCAGAAGTGGCAGGCCTGACAAGAGTAAAACAAGAAAAATCCGCAAGGTTCGTTAATTCATCAACAAGCGTCGGAAGTCTTTTGTATTTCCACAACAGTTGTAAAAAATCAATATATCCCATCGACAGCGAGGAGTTCACAACTTCTCGCTGTCGATGTTTAGGGATGTAGAAATTAATACACTACGCAAATTTTAGGAAGGTATTTTTGCCTTCCTAAAGGAAAAAG
>JBGCDY010000778.1:0-3486 GCA_045105835.1 Chitinophagales bacterium | reverse complement strand
AAGGAAATCGCCGTTACAGGGAATCGTCTCTCAAATTTCGCGCTCGTCTGTGACGAGAGTGTATAATGTTGTCGTTTCAAACGACAGGATATGTTAAGCACTCGTTGCAAACGAGCGCAAGTAATTACACATCTAAATAATCTCGTTAGGACAATCCTCCTAACGGGAAAATATTTAATATGTCTCATCAATAGCGAGGGGTTTAAACCCCTCGTTATTGATGGAGATTCTCCACAGAATCAACAAAATTCCCTAAATTCGCTCCCTATTTCTCACCCTCCAACAAAACCCAAAACAACAACATGACCAATCAAGAACTCGGACAATTTATCAAACAGGAGCGAAAAAAACGCAAACTGACCCAACAACAACTGGCAGACAAAGCCGCAGTATCCAAAAGAACCATCCAATACATTGAAGCACAAAGACAAGCCTATTGGGATACATTGAAGAAAGTAGTGGAAGCGTTGGGATGTAATGTTGAAATCATTATTTCAAAAACAAAAAATTAAAACCGCACAACATTGCGTTTTTTGTATTTTTTCTTATCTTTGTAGAAACAAAAAAGGCACTGCCCAAACCCTACGAAAGTTTAACAGTGCCTCCTTTTCTAACCTCTTAAAAATTCGAGGAATGACAAATTTACAAGTTTTTAGCTACAATGAGCAAGAAATCACTTTCGATTTTTCGAAGGAACACAAAATGATTAATGCCTCCCAAATGGTTAAGCCTTTTGGCAAATTGATTAATGACTTTTTTCGTCAAAAATCTACCAAATCGTATGTAAACGCATTACTTACACATCTAAATAATCCCGTTACGGGAATTACCGTAACGGAAAAAGATTTAATATATACAGTTCAAGGTGGTGAACCAAAGCTTCAAGGCACATGGGTTCACAAGCTCATTGGGATTCGTTTGGCTCAATGGCTCGACCCATTTTTTGCGATTTGGGTAGATGAACGTGTTGAAGAATTGTTGGTGGATGGATTCACGACTTTGGAATCTGCGACAGATTTTCGGGTGATTTATTTTATCAAAGCCCCTTTGTTGAATCGGGTCAAAATCGGCATGACCACCAATTTGAATCGCCGCATGACTTCGTTTAAAGTAGCGAGTCCAGAGACATTGGAGTTGTTGAAGGTTTTGAGGGTGAATGAGGTGTATCAAGCAGATACCGACATTCATGAATTGTTTCCACATTTGCGGATACATGGAGAGTGGTTTCATTACACCAAAGAATTGCAGCATTTCATCGACAATTTGGAGACCGAACTGCCTTTGTTGAAGCAGCACAAGGGCATGATTTACACCCAAAACCTCCAAGAGTTGGAAGACAAGATTGCCTTGTTGCAGAAGCATTTGAAGGGCAAAAACGAGCTGATTGAAAATTTGACCAAAGAGATTGGTGCATTGCAGAAAGAGTGCATGAAATTTGTGAAGCGAGAGGAAAAAACCAAACGTTTGGCAGCCGCCAATCACAGTGCCTCCTTGCCGCTTAGGTCAGGTCACTCCTCCCCTACTTCCCACGAAGAACCTGCTTGTTTTTACTACAAAGACCGCCACCTATTCCACAAGCTGTACTACAAGGACATTGTGTATATTGAAGCCAAGGGCAGTCATTCGGCTGTTTTTACGCAAGATGGCAAACAGCATTTGGTTTCTCATTCCCTCCAAACATTGGAGGAGAAATTTTCCCCAAAGGTGTTTGTACGCAGTCACCACCAATACATTCTGAATCTTCACTACATCCATACGATTGACAGCCGTGAGCGCATGGTGTATCTACATTCCAAATGGCAGTGGTAAGTGCCGATTGCTCGCCGACAGCATGTTAATTTTTTGAAGCATATTGAGAAGTTGCAGCATTTTGAATAGGGAGATGTGATAATTATACTTGCTTACATTTCTACACTTGCGCGCGTTTGTAACGCATGCTTAAACAGCAAAGCATCTTCAAATTAATCCAAACTCTACTGAAAAGTCGTCGTCAGGTGGCCTTACAAACGCAATAAGTAGTTCGCACGCGTTGCAAACGCGCGCGAGAGGGGTGTCATCTTATACCTGCTTGTATTTGTAACCTACACTTGCACACGTTTGTAAGGCGTGCTTAAACAGCAAAACACCTTCAAACTAATCCAACCTTTACCTGAAAATCGTGTTGAAGTGGTGTTATAAACGCCGTAAGTAGTTCGCATGCGTTGCAAACGCGCGCGAGAGGGGGTTCTGATCCTTGAAAGTGGTGTTGAGGTGGCGTTGCAAACGCCGTAAGTAGTCCGCTCGCGTTGCAAACGCGCGCGAGATAGAATGCCAGATCGAAAACTTCGTACGACCTTACCTCGAAATAACGACTCGTTTGCTCAAATGCCTATTCGATTCATTGACCTTCAATAAATACATGCCAGTAGGAAGTTGACTTGTGTTGAGTCGAATGGTATTTTCGCCCTTCAAGGCTTCAATAGATTGAGTTCCTACTTTCTTCCCTTCCAAACTGTACAACTCAACAGAAACCTTTGTATTCTCAGCAGCTTCGTATTTCACCATCAATTCATTAGAGGCGGGGTTTGGAAAAACCGTCATTTTTCCTTCATTGTTTTTTTCCTTGTCTAATAAGATAGTTTCACCTTGCTTGGAAAAATGATTGCCTGTATTGTTGTTGTAAACAATGGGGTTGTTTGAAGAAGAACAGCCTTTGATGTGCACATCATCTATGTGCACCCAATCCGAATTACCAGAGGCATCGCAGCGAAAACGCAGTTGGGTATTGGAGGTGAAAGGTCCTTGTATGTTGACTGATTCATAGTAGGTATTGTCGTTTTGAAATTCATCATTGAGGTTCCATTCTTCTACCGTGGTAAAACTTGTTCCTCCATTGGTGGAAATTTGAAGCCAAAAATCTTCATTGGAGTTGTCCATACTCAGCGGATAATAGCTAAAATCAACTGTAATGTCTTCAAAAGAGGATAGATCCAAATTGTCTGTGGTCATTACGGAAGTGCTTGTATTGTCTCTCAAACGCACACAATAAGTTCCCTGTGCATAGGCTTGATCCAAGGAATTTCGCCTTGCATCACTGCCTCCATCGTTCCAGATTCCCCAGCCATTCTCAAAATCATTGAAGTCGATAGAGGTCGTTGAACATCCGCTGCTACCCAGAATATTGAGGGTATAGTCTTCTGTTTCGCCTGAGTAAAAATTGGCATAATCGCAAGGATCGGGAACATAATTGCCTCCAAATTGCAGTCGTACCCTCAACCTTGTTGTTCCCAAACTAGCATTGTTGGGAGGGGTGATTGAGAATGTCCAAGGACCATCGCCATTGAAGGAAAATACTTCTTCGTTGGCTTCAAAAGTGAAGTTTTGATTCCAATCTGCCCAAACGCCAAATCTTGTATCATCCCATCCATAGTTATTGGTGACAGACATGGTGTAAGTTTCGCCTGCATTCAGGTTGGTAGAAAGATTGGTGTAATCACTGTAACCTGT
>JBGCDY010000777.1:0-8729 GCA_045105835.1 Chitinophagales bacterium | reverse complement strand
GCAACGGAAGGTAGAAAAGCTTGTGGATTTGACTGGGCTAATCTTCTTCTGATGTCTAATGCTTCGGTATAGGCTGCAAGTGCTTCGGAGAAGCGGTGGTTTTTTTTATATGCACTTGCCAATGTACCCAATAGCGAAGTATGTTTTTCTTTGTTGAGATAGCGGAGGAGGTTTTCACCAAAAGGAATCAAATAAGTGCGAAGCGAAACATTGTGGTTGCCTACGTCCAAAAGGCTGCTTACTGATTCTGCAAAAGGCAAATATTCTGCTTCATACTCACCCATATTCCACTTTTGTTGCAGCACTTCTCGAATCACTCGGTGCATACTGTAGAGTTGAGTGCCATCTTCTTGTTTTTCTACATTCAGCCATCCTTTTTGTGCCAATTTTTTAGCCGCATTGACATATCCATACCACTCCACATCGTCTTTGTCGGGATTCAATTGCCACAAGGACAAAACCATTTTAATCGGTATGAATAGAGGCGGAAGCAAAGTCCACAAACGCAGCAGTTTTTCTTCCTTATCAGACAGTTCTCCCAACTGGAAAATCTCTATCAAGTAGGGAAAAACGTGTTCGATGGTTTTGCCTTGTCGGTGTGGACTTTGTATCGCCGTTTCATAGCCCAGTTGCAGGCTGTTTTGCAGTTTTTGCTCCAATCGGAGCAGGGGAATTCCAAGATATTGGGCAGTTTTGGCATAGAGTTCTATGGATAGGGTGTGGTAGCCCAAGGCTTTTAGCAGTCGGTGGATGCATGCCACATTTTCTTCTGTAATGGCATGGGTGTAGTGGTAGAGGAACAATTCATAGGCTGCTTTTTTGGACAAAAATCCCAATGGAATTTCGGCATAGCCTGCTATCCGCTGTCGAGAAGTCACCAAAACATGCCAATTGGGAGGCGTGGGAATTTCTCTTAGTTCACTCAGGGCAGATGTAGCATTGTCTATCACCAAGAGATTGCGTTGGTTGGGTTTCACAATCTGCCGCATGGCTGCAAAAATCCTTTTCAATTGGTCTTTTGCAGAGAGATTGCTTCCTTCAAAACTCAATTGAAGGGAATGCAACAAATCCACATCGTTCAAAAAAATCGCTTGTGGGTTGTCGTCCTTTTGCGTCAGCCAAGCAATGTGGAGGTATTCATCTTTATTTTTTTCCACAAAAGCCTGCGCCAAGGTGGTTTTGCCAATTCCTCCCATGCCATTGGTCAGCACGATTTTGTGACTTACATTGGCTGCCAACATCGCTTTCTCCAAACGCTCCAAATCCTTTTCCCGACCAATCACTTCGCCCAAATGTATGGGGGGAATAAAGGTGAGATTTTCGGGAATTTGGTGTTTTTTATTGAAGTAGTTGTGGGTAATCTTGTCGCCTTGGTGGAAATTACCTGTGACATTTATTTGGTTAGCTTCTCCAGTTGAAGAAGCAATACTATAGGAGGGAATCTTGAATTGTAGCGCTTCCTTGTTTTCCTCTTTGCAGAAGATCCCCCTTTGCGGTGCTTTGGAGTCTTTTTTTCGGTTCTCCCTCAATTTTCGTTGTGCCTGCAGTTGGGCATCCATACTTTTGATTTCTGCCAATGCCATATTGTATGCCATTTGAATATTGGCTTGGTGGGTCAATGCCTGAAAGAAGCGAATGGAAAAAATGGCGGCTTTATCGTCCTCAATTGCTGCGCTTGTAGCAATGACCACAGGAATTCCCATGTCCAATAATTGCTGTACTTGCCCTTCTGTAGAACAGCATTCAATACCACCAATTTCAATTGGGCGCATTGTTGTAGGGCAAGGGCGATGCCATCTGCATTTGCCTGCCCATCCTCCAATAAAAGCACATCCCTACCTGCATGACCGCTAAAGGAAAATACCTGCAAATCTTGGCGGTATTTGACTAAATCACTATGAAGTTTTTCTCGGTTCACGAAGGAGTCCATCCGCAAGGTATAGTGTTGCTTTCGGTCTCCTACCTCTAAAAGCTGGTGAACTTTTTCGTATTCATAGGTGAGCCATTTAAGGTGGTTTTTGGAATCATTGGCGTAGGTGATGTAGAGGATGGCTTTGGGCATGATTGATTTAGATTCTGGTTTGGCTTTTTTATGTCATAACAAATATATAATTTTTTTGGACTTTTTATAGGAGAATTTTGTGGTGAGTTGAAAAATAGGATGGTATTTTCAGGAGTGAAAACCTTGTCAACAGTCGGAGACTTTGACAACGGTTGAAACGGTATTCACCAATACTGTTTTCCAAACCCAATCACACAAGCCCCCAACAATTGATTATAAAACCTTCGAACTAAGATAACTTTTAAAAGAAACAATTTAGAGAGTTATTGAAACGACATTTCTAAATAGAAAAGATTGAAAATACATGTATATCTGTTTTTATACAAGAGCGTTTTCATTTGATGGAGAAGAAATAAAGGTGTTTAGTATTGGTTTAGAAGAAAGTGATCGCCTGATTCCTATACATTTTTCAGAAAAAAACGTCTTTTTTGTTTCCAAATGGAACTAAAATCTTTAAATCAAGTTTTTAAAATACAATAAACTATTTATTTGCAAATATTACTTTGTAGTTTTGGGTCAATGAAAAATAGGGGCAATATTTAAAGTCTAACCAATCTTCTTCCTCTTATGATACGAATTATACTGACATTCATATACACCACACTCTTTATCGTTTCGACATCAACAGTCTATGGTCAAATCTACAACATGAGCGACAACAGTGTCACAGACCCAACAGGCACATTGTATGATAGTGGCGGACCAAATGGTGAGTATAGTTTCAATGAAGATTTTACATTTACAGTTTGCCCTACAGGTACCTGTGAGTGCCTACGATTAGAGTTCAGCTCTTTAGAGATAGACGATAATTTCTTTGATTTTTTACATATTCACAATGGGAACTCGACTGATGCCCCTCTTTTATTCAGCCTTGGAGGTTTTGGCACTCCTGTGGATATTTATTTGGATAGTGGATGTGCAACTTTCCACTTTATATCTGATACAGGTTTTTTCCCAGGCTGGGAACTGTCTTGGAGTTGTGTGGCTTCTTGTCCTGCAACGGAAACAATAAACACCTCTACTTCTGCCTATACGACGACTGAACTCGTTGAAGATTTATTCTTAGCGGGTAGTTGTATTGAAGTCTCCAACATTACTTTTACAGGAGACAATCAGACAATTGGTAGTTTTTCGGAGGGAAGTAGCATTGGAATAGAAGAGGGATTCGTACTATCTTCAGGCTTTTTGAGCAGTATTCCTGGAACCAATGATGTTAGTGATGTTTCGGACGAACTATTTACTCCTGGAGATGCTGACTTAGATGTCATTATTGCGAGTACGGGACAGGTCACGGCAGATGCTGCAATATTGGAGTTTGATTTTGTGCCTACCACAGATGAAATAAGTTTCAACTATGTTTTTGCATCAGACGAATATCCCGAATTTGTTTGCAGTGAATACAATGATGTTTTTGCTTTTTTCATTAGCGGAGATGGTTTTGTAGGAAGTGAGAATATTGCCCTTATACCAGACTCAACAACGCCGGTGGCTATCAACTCTGTCAATAACGGAACAGCTGGATTCTGGGGGCTTGAAGGCGGATGTACCAGCCTCAGTAATTTTGTGTATTACAACAACAATGTTGGAGGCTCAAGTTTTGAATTTGATGGCTTTACAACCGTATTGACAGCCAGTGCATCGGTCACTCCTTGCGAAACCTATCATATCAAAATTGCCATTGCAGATGTAGGAGATAACTTATACGATTCGGCTGTTTTTTTAGAGGCAAATAGTTTTGCAGCAGGAGAAGGAACGACAGTAACGGCTGTTTCTAATAACTCTGCCACCTCCTCCAATGAAATGTATGAAGATTGTCAAGGGGGATATTTTTTTTTTTTTATTGTAGATGTAGATGGTTTGAGCAATCCTTTGACCATTGATTTTGTAGTGACAGGAACTGCAAGTGCAGGTATAGATTATCCTCCTTTGCCTAATTCCGTTGTCATTCCAGCAGGTGAAACCAATGTACAAATTGATATCAATGCCTTTGCAGACAATCTACCTGAAGGCGCAGAAAGCATCATTGTCACATCAACCAGTAACTTTTGTGTTTGCGATGATGGAGGTGCTCCACCTTCCGAGTTAATCATCCTCGACAATACAAGTATAACAACTCAACTCAATGCTCCTGATTTGTGCATCAACGATGCAGTCATTCTGTCTCCTAACCCCAACGGAGGAATTAATCCCTACAGCTACCAATGGAGCAATAATTCAACTGCACCCTCCATCAGTTTCAATGTTGATGAAAGCAATGAAGGGATATATACCGTAACTGTATCTGATGATTGTGGCAATTCTGCAAGCTCAACCGTAAATATCACCTTTGAAAACCCACCGCCTGCGGTCAGTATTGCAGCTCCTGGAATCCTATGCGAAAACGGAGACCCCATTGTTTTGACCAGTTCTGAAACAGATGGAATCTGGTCAGGAGCAGGTATTACCAACAGCACAACAGGTATTTTTGACCCCAATATTGCCACTTTAGGCGGTTCGCCTTATACGGTAAGCTACACACTTAGCAATGATTGTGGGACATCTTCCGATGACATCAACATCGACTTGCAAAGCCCTCCTGTTGTAGTCATTGATGGTGGTGGGATAATCTGTGAAGTGGGAGGTTCGGTAGCGATTGATTTTACATTTACCACAGGAACACCTCCTTTTGAAGTTGCTTATACCGATGGTGTCGACAATTTTAACGAAACCATTACAGGCAACACATTGACAATAGATGTCACTACAACAGGTACTTATGAAATCACCAGCGTAGAAGATGCCTTGGAGTGTACTGGTACATTCTCTGGAACGGCTGCGGTAGAAATGAGTAGTTTAAACATAGAAAGTGCCGCTGTCAACCATCCAGTGTGCAGTGAGGCAAATGGTTCTATCACCGATGTTGTCATCCAAAATGCCCCTCTTCCTTTAAGTTTTGTTTGGGGAGATGAAACAGGCACAGTCATTCATACAGGCACTGTTCCCTCCAATGTACTTCAATTGGAGGGCGTGTTGGCAGGAACATACACAGTCACTGTGACCGATGGAAATGACTGCACAGATGCCCTATCTTTTGTTCTTATTGATTCACCAGCTCCCGAAATCAATGCTGCAAGTGTCAATCCTTCTACCTGTAGCGGCTCCAATGGCGGAGTGAGTGATGTTCTCATTCAAGGTGGAACAGAACCGTTCCTCTACGAGTGGCAGAACCAAAATGGAGGAACAGTAGGTGAAGATTTGTTTTTAGATGGAGTACTTGCAGGAAATTATACCCTCATTGTCACAGATGTCAATGGCTGTACGGATGAATACACCTATACCATCACAGATATTCCTGCTCCCTACCTCAACGGAGGAACAACAAGTCTTGCCTTGTGTGGAGGAGAAAATGGAGCAGTTACAGCTGTCAATGTAGTAGGAGGCACCGAACCATTCCAGTTCCAATGGATTAATTTTAGTGGCGATATTCTTGGAAATGAAATAGATTTGGAAGGTGTGGGTTTGGGAGACTACACACTCATCATTACGGATGCCAATGGCTGTACCGACGAAATTTCTTTTGGAGTGCTGCAAATTCCATCACCTTCCCTTCAATTGGGAGTTGTGACCTCCGCTACTTGTGGCAACGAAAACGGAGCGGTTGAAGAAGTCAGCATTCAAGGCGGAATCGAACCTTTTGCCTACGAATGGCGAAATGCATCTGATAGCCTAATTGCTGTCAGTTCGGATCTCGAAAATGTCTTTTCAGGCACTTACACCGTAATGGTCACCGATGCAAATGACTGTACGGCAAGCCTTGAAGTCGAAATTGGAGACACACCAATTCCTGAAATTATTGCAGGGGATGTTACCCCTTCTTCTTGTGGCAATGACGATGGGGCAATTAACAATGTTGAAGTCATTGGAGGAACGGGTGATTTGATTTTTGATTGGCAAAATGCAAGTGGTGAGCCATTAGGAGGAATCACTGACCTAAACAACCTACCACAAGGCAATTATACCCTCATTGTGACAGACGAAAATGGCTGCGAAACAACTGCAACTTTTGACATTGCAGACCTTGAAGCCCCGATACTTTTGGGAGGAGAAGTGAAAAATGCTACTTGTAGCGAAGCAAATGGAAGCATTGAAGGAATCACATTGGAGGGAGGCATTTCACCTTTTACTTACGAGTGGCAAAATGGCAATGGAGAATCAATAAATAGTGGAAATTACTCACCTGAAATACTGGACTTAAATAACATTTCGGCAGGTGTTTATACCATCATTGTTACAGACTTCAATGGTTGTGCAGTCAGCCTCCAATTCAACATTGAAGATGCCCCTTCGCCCCAATTAACAGAAGGTACTCCAATCGAAACGACTTGTGGAGAAGCCAATGGAAGCATTGAAGGAATCTCCATAGAAAATGGAACGGCTCCTTTCACCTTTGAATGGCGCAATGAATCTGGCGAAATTGTGGGAGAGGAATTGAATATCAATAATCTACCTACAGGAAGTTATGATCTTCAAATCACAGACTTCAATGGCTGCGTCGACGACATCGAAGTCTTTGTTCCCGAAATTTTGCCTCCTCAATTGCAAGGAGGAACAGTTATCCCAACAACTTGCAGTGAAGCAAATGGCAGTATCTCAGAAATTGAGCTTATCAATGGAACAGCACCATTTGCCTACCAATGGACAAACGAGCAAGGTGAAGATATAGGCGAAACAGCAATGCTTGAAAACGTATTGGCGGGAACTTACAATTTGGAGGTCATGGATGCCAATGACTGTTTGACCAACCTTCAATGGACAATTGACAATCAAGCTGCTCCGCAATTGGAGGGAGGAGAAATTGTGCCTTCTTCTTGTGGCAATAGCGATGGTGCGATTCAAAACATAACGGTTATTGGAGGAACGGGTGAGTTAATTTTTGAGTGGCAAAATGCAAGTGGCGAAACACTCGGCAATGAGCAAGATCTGGATGAGATTCCAACAGGAGAATACACGCTTTATATAACGGATCAAAACGGCTGTGTGGATGAGTTGAGCTTTGTCACTTATGATGCAGTAGCTCCACAACTATCTGAGGGCGTGGCAGTTTCCTCCAATTGTGGAGAATCCAATGGCAGCATAACCGACATCAGCATTGAAGGAGGAAATGCCCCTTATACTTACCTCTGGACAAATGAAAACGGAGAAGAATTTGGAGAAGAAATAAGCCTCTCCAATGTGCCACAAGGAACTTATATACTGACTGCAATGGATGCCGAGGGATGTACCACAACCTTAAGTTTTGAGGTGACGAGTACCGAAGCTCCCCAACTATTAGGTGGTTTGGTCGAGCCTGCTAGCTGTAATGAAGCAAATGGTAGTATTGAAGGAATCGAAGTTGTCGGAGAAAATGGAATCGTTCTTTTTACTTGGTTTGACAGCGAAGATAATGAGGTTGGAACAGGTTTGAATTTAGAAAATGTATTGGGAGGCATTTATACCCTGATTGCGACGGATGAAGTGGGTTGTACGGCAGAACTTCAATTTGAAGTCGAGGGCGAAACAGCCCCACAAATTTTGGAGGGATTGGCGGAGAATGCCCGTTGCAGTGAAGCCAATGGCAGCATCTCCAATGTACAGATTGAAGGTGGAACACTTCCTTATGTTTTTACTTGGACGGATGCTGAAAACAATGTTTATGAAAACACAGGTACAGAAGCCAATTTGTTGAACATCGCAGCAGGAAATTATACCCTTGTGGTGACGGATGCGAATGATTGTTTGGCGAATTTGGATTTTGAAGTCTTGGGTGCAGCAGGGCCAACAATTTTGGGCAGTGTGGTCAATGCTTCCATCTGTAGTGAAGCCAATGGGAGTATTGAAGGTCTTGAAATCGAGGGGGAAACTGCTCCTTTCGGCTATGAATGGCGAGACCTAAACGGTAATTTGGTAGGAGAAGAAGCTGTTTTGAGCAGTGTATTTGCAGGGATTTATACCCTTCACATCACAGACGACAATGGCTGTGAAACAACTTTGCTTTATGAAATTGCCGATATTCCTCCACCTATTTTGAGCGAAGGAACGGTCGATTTGTCCTCTTGTGGCAATAACGATGGTGGAGTCTCAAGCGTAAAAGTAGAAGGAGGAACAGCACCTTACACTTACCTTTGGCAAGACGAAAATGGTGAAGCCTTGGGCGAAGAAGTGGATTTACAAAATGTCACTGCGGGAGCTTACACTTTGTTGGTGACAGACCTCAATGGTTGCGAAGTGAGTTTGGGCTTCAATGTTTCGGATGTGGGCGCACCTTCAATCAGTGGAGGAACAGCAAATCAGACGGTTTGTGGAAGTGAAAATGGACAGGTTACAGGTATTGAAGTGAATGGTGGAACGGGCGAATTGGCAGTTCGTTGGACAAATTCAGATGGCATATTACTCGGCGAAAACTTGGAAATTTTTGACCTTTTGGCAGGTGAATATACCTTTACGGTGGAAGACGAAGGCGGTTGTATTGCTTCTCAAAGCTTTATAATTGACGACATTCCGCCGCCAGTCATTTTGGGTGCAACTGTGATACAAGCCTCTTGCGGAACAAGCGATGGACGTATTTCGGAGGTAATTGTAGAGGCAGGGACAGCTCCTTTCACCTATGAATGGCGCAATGTAGAGACCAATGAATTCATCAGTGATGGTC
>JBGCDY010000776.1:0-2586 GCA_045105835.1 Chitinophagales bacterium | reverse complement strand
TGATGACTGGAAATCAAGAGAGTAAAGTAAATCCTTTTTGAAATACCCTCAAAATTATACTTTTAGATAATTTGCAAACAAAGACATGAATCATGCGAATCAAACGATTGGACATTGAAGGTTTTAAAGTATTTGAGAAAGCGGATATTCATTTTTCCGAAAATCAAACGACTGCTTTTATTGGGAATAATGGTAGTGGTAAGACTTCAATTTTGGAAGGGTTAGTATTAGTTTTTCCTATCATTATAAACTGCATAAAAAGGAAAGGAAGGATTCCTATGACAGGAAACTTTGATGATAAATATATAAATAACAATGTCGATGGCTTTAGTAATTGTATATACTTTTCATTATCTAATACAAATTTGAACGATTTTTATATTGGTTATGGGAAATCTGTTTTTGAAATAGAGGATAATATGATTGCTTCAAATTGTCCTATTAACTATAGCAAGAATCCTCCTGTTTACGAAATTTTACATGATATTAGGAATAGTGTTTTTTCCGACCCAACTACCAATATCCCCACAATCATCTACTACCCAACCGACCGAATTGTAAATGAAATAGATGTTGAACCCGATGAACTCAATACCCATTCTTTTGCAGCTTATGACAATGCCTTAGATGCTTCCATCAACTTCAATAGTTTCTTCAAATGGTTTCGGAATATAGAGGACTTGGAGAATGAGGTGCGGTTGAATGAAGATGCCAACCATAGAAATAGGAATTTGACAGCTATCAGAACAGCAGTTGAAACGTTTTTGCCCAATTTCAGCCATTTGAGAGTCAAGCGAAAAGGGCAGCCTGCAATGGTGGTCAAGAAAGGCAAGGAAGAAATGGAAATCAATCAGTTGTCGCATGGTGAAAAAGTTTTGTTGGCGATGGTGGGGGATATTGCCCGTCGTTTGTCGATTGCGAATCCAAGTTTGGAGAACCCATTGGAGGGAGAAGGTGTGGTGATGATTGACGAAATTGAATTACACTTGCATCCTACTTGGCAGCGAATGGTGATTGACAATTTGGAGGCTACTTTTCCGAATTTGCAGTTTATTGTGACGACTCATTCACCTCAAGTAATTGGTAATTTGCAGAAAGGCAGTGTTTTTTCGGTTGAAAATGGAAAGGTTTATCCGCTGCCTTATTCTTATGGAAGGGACAGCAATTGGATTTTGAAGATTATGATGGATGCGGAGGAACGAGACGAGGAAGTAACCGAAGAATTGGAGCAGTATTTTAGTCTCATTGAAGAAGGAAAGCTAACTGATGCGAGTACTTTGAGGGCAAAATTGGAGGAAGAAATTGGAAGTGATTACCCACCTTTTGTCAAAGCAGATATTTTGACGAGACGCAAACAGAAACTTCTACAATGAAAAGAATTCTAAAAAACGTAGCTCCTGATTTTTTTACACAATGGAAAAACGCAACAATTCCTACTTGGTCAGAAAATTCTGCGGATTGGGATTGGGGCGAATTGAAGAATCCAGAAAAAGACCAATTGAGGAACGCACTTCTTCAGGAACAAGGTTTTATCTGCTGCTATTGCAACCGTGGACTACAAGGCATTCTCACCAAAATCGAACATTTTTTTCCCAAGCAAGCAGATAAATATCCAGAAAAAATGTTTGACTATGGCAATCTCTTGATTGCTTGTCATGGTGGTGAAAAAGATCCTCGTCCACGATTTATGTATTGTGATTCGGCAAAAGGACACAAAGAGCCGCCTCCTATTTCTCCCCTTCAAGCAAACTGTGAAAATTATTTTCATTTTACGACAACAGGAAGTATCAAGCCAAAAGGAATCAATTCTGATTCAACTTTTACCATTGCTTTACTGAATCTCAACAACAAAAAACTCATAGAATTAAGGCGAACGGCAATAGATACCTATATCGAAATCTGCATGGAAGATGCTGAAACGGATGAAGAGTTTGAACAAAATATGAGGGAGGTCATAGCCGATTTGCAGCATAGACAAAACGGAAAATTTGCACCGTTTTGTACGGCAGTCATTGGCGCGTTTCAACATTATTTAAATCCATAAAAATGAGCATTTCACAAGCCTACAATTCATGGGCAGACATTTACGATTCCAACCTAAACAAAACCCGTGACCTCGACAGAACCGCTACCCAACAAACCCTTCAAAAATTTGATTTTGAAGCAGTCGTAGAACTCGGCTGTGGAACAGGGAAAAATACTACGTGGTTGGAACAGAAAGCGAAGTCAATTATTGCGATGGATTTTTCGGAAGGGATGTTGGCGAAGGCAAGGGCTAAAATTCATTCTGAAAAAGTCGTATTTCGGCAAGCGGATGTGACGCAAGATTGGGGCATTGAAGGGGATTCTGTGGATTTGGTTTGCTGCAATTTGATTTTGGAACATATTGAAGATTTAAAGGGGATTTTTCGGCAAGCGTATACTACTTTGAAGGAAGGTGGGCGGTTTTTTATTTGTGAATTACACCCTTTCAAACAGTATGTGGGCAGCAAGGCGAGGTATGAAACGGAGAGCGGAGAGATGGAAATTTTGGAGACCTACAATCACCACATTTCTGAGTTTATGAGTGATGCTTTTGAAGCGGGT
>JBGCDY010000775.1:0-3580 GCA_045105835.1 Chitinophagales bacterium | reverse complement strand
GGTAAGTTGCTAAATCGGGTGCAGAGATTTCTTCTATGGAAGTATAGGAGGTTTCTTGGTCAAAGTGGAGCTGTATGCGTGTGTTGACGATTGTTTCCAACCAAGAAAGTTCGATGGTTAATACATGGGCATTTTTTTGGTAAGCAGTGGGCATGGTTGTTCTTAAATTTGAAAATGTTTTATGAATGGTTGACTGGGATTCGATTTGGGGATTGAAGTGGATAGGGGAATTGATTTCCCAAAAAAACAAAAAATATATCCGATTTCAAAATTTGTTATAAATCAGGTTCCCTATACATAGTTGCTGTTTTCGGGAAATCATTAACAGTTGGAGGGGTTTTTTTTGAAAAAAACTTTGACAAGGGCTTTAGTCTTGTGAACAGTTGAAGTGATGAATAATGAATGGAGGTGGCTAATATAGCAAAAGTTAATAGACGGCAACTTGTTTTTTTACACAAAATACTGGGAATTAATAGTTTTGAGAACTAATAACCAGTCACTAATCTACCAATCACTGCACTAGAAATACTTGTGTTACCTTTTCGGCAAACTTCCCCCAACTGCAATCACTCCCGCCAAAACCACAATCGGCAAAACAGGCTCAAAACCCATCAAAACCCCTTGTGGAATCCAACCCAATAACAGCCCAATCAAAAAAGCTTCTCCGACTGCAATTGACCAAAAACAAGCCCTTGGATTTGGGTTTTTGAAGTGGAGGACGACGAAGGTGGCGGGAAAGAGAATGGACAAGCCAGTGAAGGCGTTTTTGACAATCACAAAAATGGTGGCAGGAGGTTGGTAGGCGATAATCAAACCGATGATTGCCAAGACAATGATTAGTATACGTCCGACCAAAATTTGTAGGGCGAAATCTGCTTTGGGGCGAATAAATGAAACGAATAAATCACGGGTCAACATGGTACTCAATGCCAACAATTGAGAATCCAAAGTGGACATAAAGGCTGCCAATGCACCTGTCATAATCATGGCTGCCAACCATTGTGGTGCATGAAGATTGAGCATCATCGGCAGGATGTTGTCGGCTTCTCTCCCTGCCAAATCAGGAAAGGACAAATGCCCCCAAACGCCAATCATTACAGGGCAAATGAACAAAATCAAAGGAACGGCTGCATACATCACCGTAGCGAATTTGAAGGCTTTGAGGTCTTTGGAGATATAAAATCGCATAAACATCTGTGGAAACATCGGTACGCAGAATACCCACAAGAGCATCAAACTCATCCATTTTTGCCAAGTAAAATAACCCTCGCCTCCTGCTCGGCTGAACAAATCGGGCTTCAAAGCATACACTTGCTCATTGGCAGTTGTGATACCACCTAAACTGCCTGAAACTACCCAAACTGCCCCAAACATCAGCCCAAACATCAAGACTCCTTGTATCATATCCGTAATGGCAACGGTTCGCATCCCTCCAATAAAAACATAAAATACAATGAAAATGGTCAATCCTGTTGCACCCCAAAAGTAGGGAATCTGACCGCCTGTGAGCGTCTCCAAAATGATGCCTGCGCCAATGGGTTGTACTGCCATATAGGGTAGGGTGAAAAAGACCATGACCAATAAATACAGGATTTTCAGTGAACTACTGCCCGTTTTGTCGCCTATCATTTCGGCGGGAGTGATGTAGTTGTTTCGTTTGCCTTCTTGCCAAGCTTTGAAGCCTATGAGGTAGAAAGACAAGGCTGCAAAGGCTGTTCCGAAGCCCATCATGGCATAATAACTGTAGCCTGTTCGATAGCCTTCTCCTGCAAATCCCAAAAAGAAAAAGGCACTGAAATTAGTGGCGATGAAGGTGAAAAACACTACAATGCTGCCCAATCCTCTGTTGGCTAAAAAATAGTCTTCGGGGGTTTTGGCACTTTGTCGGTAACCAATGAAGCCGCTGAATAAGGTGAGTAGGAGGTAAATGGAGAGGATGATGTAAACGGTCATTGGAAACGAAAATTAAAATGGAAACTTGAGTATTAAGGAAGGTGAAGATAAAGAATCTTTGTTTTCTTTTGAATAAATGATATTTTTGTAGAAAGCGTTTGTTTACAAAGAGGAGATGACCATCATTAAAATAAGAGACTACGGTAGTTTTTAAAACTACCGTAGTCTGTATGTTCTGATTTTTACTTTAATCAACTTAATATGATGTCTCTTTTCTTGAATACTCGAACAGCTCGTCAAGCCCTCAACTCACCAACCAAATCAATTAGTATGGAAAATTTTAAAATCCTTTTGGTAGAAGACGATTTGTTGTTTAGAACCATGTTGGAAGACCACCTTTCGGAGAATCCACACTATGATGTGATGATGGTTTCTTGTGGAGAAGAATGTATTGCCAACCTTGCGGTTGAGCCGAACCTTATCATCATGGACTATAACATGAACAGCTTTAATAAAAAGGCTGCAAATGGTTTGACTACGCTCAAGATTGTGAAACGATTGAAACCCAATATTCCTGTGATTATGCTTTCGGGAGAGGACGATACGAGTACGCTTGCGAAGGTGATGTTTAGTGGGGCGTACAATTATGTGGTCAAAGGAGAGGATGCTTTTGATAAGGTGAGCGTGATTATTGAAGAACTGAGGAGAGATTCGATTATTGAGGCAGATTTTAGGAAGGATTTTGGGGAGTAGGAGAGGGAATTGAAACTCAAATTAGAACTTCAAAATAGATGTGACATTGTCCTTATCCCCTTCATTGTACCTGTTTCAAGTTTCCTCCAATTTACACAGAAGATTCTTACAGAATGACAAAAAAGGAGGTGTCATTTTGAATAACCATAAAGAGGAAATGCTTTTGTCAAAATAAAAAAAACTCCACAACTCAAATGAATGAGTAATGTGGAGTTTATGTTCCTCGCTATGCTATAATAATGTTAATGTTGTTGTATTGTTATAAAAGGGAGTATTTAGCCACCGTGTCCTTCTTTTTCGATTACAAAATTACCTTCTGCATCGAAAATTACAATCACTCCACTGTCCAATTTTACTCCATATCCTTTGTCACTTTGTCTTGCTCCTTCGATGGTTGCTTCGGGATAGTTTGTAGTGATGTAATCCGTTACAATAGTTGGTAGTTCACTTGGGTCGATTTCAGTTCCATGTCCTTTGCCGCCTTTACCCGTTCGTTCCATCACAAAGTTTCCATCCACATCAAAAATCACAACCACTCCACTGTCCAATTTCACTCCGTATCCTTTGTCACCTTGTTTTGCGCCTTCGATTGTTGCGTCAGGATAGTTGGCAGTGATGTAATCCGTTATGGTCGCAGGCAGTTCGCTTGGGTCAATTTCAGTACCTTGACCTCCGCCAGGTTTGCCCGTTCGTTCCATCACAAAGTTTCCATCCGCATCAAAAATCACGACCACTCCACTGTCCAATTTTACACCGTATCCTTTGTCGCCTTGTTTTGCACCTTCAATCGTTGCGTCAGGATAGTTGGCTGCAATATAGTCCGTTACAGCAGTAGGTAGTTCGCTTATTTCAATTTCTGTACCTTGACCCGCTCCATCTGGCTTGCCGTGTCCATTTCCTCTGCCACGTCCTCTTCCACGGCCTCTTCCTCGAC
>JBGCDY010000774.1:0-2542 GCA_045105835.1 Chitinophagales bacterium | reverse complement strand
CAAATTGGAGGAGAGGAACTACAATTGAAGGGAGGAGATTCCGTTTTCATTGAAGCAGGACGCAAACACAGAGTGATTTTCACCAGTAAAGAACCACCCTGTATTTGGCTGGCAGTACATTTTTAGGCTTCGGGAATATTGAATTTATTGGAATAAGAAATTTTCCTCACCGAGCTTACAAAACATTCTGCCCAATATCGGATATATTCTAATATCTTGGTATCTTTGTTCCCTACATCAAAAAACCAATAAGTTGGCAACAATCGCATCAAAATTGCAGCAGTTAAAAACTCAAATCTACCAACGCTTACAACAGTTCAAAAGCAACTCACCTCGACTTTACAAAGTCTTCATTGGGATGGGCATCGCTGCTTGTGCAGGCTTTGCAATGGTATTGGGTTTGATATTGTCAGTTTATTTTGAAGCTTTTGGAAAACTTCCACAACAGGCAGATTTGCAGCAGATTGACAATGCGCAAGCTTCTGAGATTTATGCAGAAGGCAGTGTTTTGATTGGGAAATACTATATCGAGAACCGTACCTCGATGACCCTCGAAAACATCTCGCCCAATGTGGTCAATGCTTTGGTAGCTACGGAAGATGTGCGATTCTACAAGCATGGAGGAGTGGACTTTTTGGGTTTGATTCGGGTGGCTTTCAAGACGATTTTGCTGCAAAATAAAAATTCGGGCGGAGGAAGTACCATTAGCCAGCAATTGGTCAAAAACCTCTACCCTCGCCAAAGACATGGTTTATTGACCCTTCCTGTCGGAAAAATCAAGGAAATGATTGTGGCGCGCCGCATTGAATCCATGTATCCCAAAAAGAAAATTCTGGAGCTTTACCTCAATACGGTTCCCTTTGGTGGCAATGTTTTTGGCATTGAAGCGGCTTCTAAACGGTTTTTCAAAAAAACAGCTCAGGACTTGGAAGCGCATGAAGCAGCGTTGTTGATAGGAATGTTGAAAGCAACAACCTATTACAATCCCCGCTTGCATTCAGAACGCGCCAAAAAAAGGCGAGATGTGGTCTTAGGACAGATGGCAAAGTATGAATATCTCACTCCAAAAGAAGTAGAAGAGTACAAAGCCTTGCCTCTCAAACTCAATTATACACGAGAGAACCACAATGAAGGTTTGGCAACTTATTTCAGAGAGCAATTGCGTTTGGAGTTGGTAGCTTGGTGCAAGAATCACCTTGCGCCTGATGGTCGTCGCTACAATCTTTATACGGATGGACTGAAGATACATACAACTCTCAATGAAACCATGCAAAGGCTTGCTGAGGAGGCAGTTGAAGAGCAAATGACTGACCTTCAAAAGACTTTCAATGAGCATTGGGGAAAAGAAGATCCTTTGGCAAACGCCGCCGATTTGGTGAGTGTGGTTATTCCGAGATCGGATAGATACAAAAATATGCGTGCATCGGGTGTGCCTCATACAGAAGTCATGAAATCCTTTGAAGTTCCTCGTGAAATGACGATTTTTCATTGGGAAGGCAATCGAGATACGACTTTGACCCCTATGGATTCCATCAAATATTACCTAAAATTTCTACATGCAGGCTTTTTGGCAATGGAACCCGCAACAGGAAAAATAAAAGTTTGGGTAGGAGGAATCAAACACCGCTACTTCAAATACGACCACATCACTTCAACCCGTCAAGTTGGCTCGACTTTCAAGCCTTTGGTCTATGCCAATGCACTCGAAAGTGGGATTCCTGCTTGTGAATACATCGAAAACTACCAACGTATTTATGAGGAATACGAAGATTGGTCGCCAGGCAATGCGGATGAAGAGTATGGAGGACAGTATTCACTCATGGGCGGTTTGGTCAATTCGATTAATACGGTTTCGGCAGAGTTGATTATGCGGTCGGGGATTGACAGCGTAGTGAATTTGGCACATGCGATGGGCGTGAAAACCGAAATTCCAGCAGTGCCTTCTTTGGCATTGGGAACAGCTGATTTGTCGCTGATGGAAATGGTGGAGGTCTATGGAACTTTTGCGAATCTTGGCAAGCATATTTCGCCTGTTTATTTGGAATGTATTGAGGATCGAAATGGAAATGTGATTGCAAGTTTTGAAGACAGTGTAGCACCCGCCGATACCTTGGCATTCTCCAAAGCAACCGCTTATCAAATGCAGCACATGTTGCAGCAAGTGACCCGAAAAGGAACAGCAGTTAGATTGCGGACGAAGTACAAACTGGGAACAGATTTGGCGGGAAAAACAGGAACGACTCAGGAACATGCCGATGGCTGGTTTATGGGCTTTACTCCTGATTTGGTAGCAGGTTCATGGGTCGGAGGAGCAGACCGCCGCATTCGGTTTCGGAACTTGAAGATGGGACAGGGAGCCAATACTGCTCTGCCAATCTTCGGAAAATTCTTCCAAAAAATTTACGAAACCTCCGAGTTCAAACCTTTGGAGAAATCTTACTTCAAAGCACTTCCCGATACCCTTGATTGGGCAATGGATTGTGAAATGTTTATTCCAAGTGATTCGATTTACTACGATACCATTTATTATGACGACAATACC
>JBGCDY010000773.1:0-2475 GCA_045105835.1 Chitinophagales bacterium | reverse complement strand
CGGAAACGAACTCTATGCCAAGGAAGATGATAAGGATAAAAACAAAAAAACAGAACAAACAACGGGTACAATTAATAATGATGGAGCAAAATCTGTAAACGACCCTAAAGAGGGAGATGAGGTCGAAAAGAAGCAGGATGTGCGACTTGTGGATGGAAAATTGTTTGTAGATGGCAAAGAGATAAAGGACCCTGTATTGATTAAAAAATATTTGGGTAAAAATAGAGGGTTGGCGATGCGACCAGATGATGTGGCAAATTCGAGCCAGGTGAATGATTTGTTGGGAGCGAATTTGTTGGATTTTAAGGTGGCTGGAGATTGTGAACCTGAAACTACTTCAAATGCAACAAACTGCGATATCAAAATGATTGATGGCATTCTGTATAAAGATGGAGATGTGGTGCCTGAAGGACAATGGGAAGAAGTGTTGCGAATCAGCACAACGATGGAAGACTTGTTGGATTTGACTCCAAAATCTTTTGAAGAGAAGAATGGTAGTTTTTTGTCGGAGCAAGAAGTGGGGCAACTTATTCAGCAAGATTGGCGTGTGAAAAATGATTTTAACAAGCAATCAGGATTGAGTTTAGACGATGCTGTATGGAACATGATGGATGGAGAATTGTCCGAAGCTCAATTGAATTCCATCGCCCGTCAATATGAGGTGAGTCCAAGTGAGGTTGCCAATCACGTTCGAGCGATTGAAAAGGCTAACAATATCACACATTCTACTGCAAATGTAGGCGCAAAACGAATTTCAGACCCTAATGCTTGGGTGAACAATACTTTGGAGACGCTGCAAAAACCAGCCGAAATGAATGTGGCACAACAAACGACAACGGCTGCTGTCGGAATATCTGCAAATTACAGCAAGACGACAGACATCGTGCCTGTCAATCCTTCGACTTATGGAGGAGGCAAAAAAATCTTGTTGAGCAATGTATATGGAGAAGACATTCCTGCTTTCAATCACTATCACGGTGCTTGGGATACCAAAAAAATTCACAACTATAAGTATGACCTTTCTCAAATGAGAGATACGGTTGAGTTTTTCCTCACGCATGGTTTGGACGATGACTTCAAGATGCCCACAATGGGCTATGTGACCTCCAATTTTGGTCCTCGCCGTTGGAGGTACCACAATGGCATCGACCTCAAATTGCAGAAAGGAGACCCTGTCTTGAGTATGTTTGAAGGAAAAGTTCGAATCGCTCAATATTCTCGTTCTTATGGCTATGTGGTTGTGGTCAGACACTTCAATGGCTTAGAAACCTTGTACGCTCACCTTTCCAAATTAAAAGTGAAATCGGGAGATAAACTAACGGCTGGTCAAGTAGTTGGTTTGGGAGGAAGTACAGGACGTTCTACTGGAAATCACCTACATCTTGAAGTGCGTTATAAAGGACATCCTATCAATCCAAATGAGTTGATTAACTTCAACTCTAAACAACTGAAACACCATACCTTTACTGTGGATAGAAGTTACTTTACTTCAACGAATCCTTATGAAAGCACACACGGAGGTACTGGAGTTAGTGCGGGGGGCAAAAAATACCACAAAATTCGGAGAGGAGATACACTGGGGAGGATTGCCAAAAGAAATGGTACTTCGGTCAAACAACTTTGTCGATTGAATGGGATTTCTTCGAGGACTACTTTGAGGGTTGGAAGAAATGTTCGGGTGAGGTAAATGCCCTTTTGAAAACAAAAAAACAAAAGCCCTCTTGGATTCAGTTCCAACAGGGCTTTTGTTTTGCAACTAATTACCAGTTACCAATCAACGAATCACTACAATAGCTACTTCTTCGGTATCTTAATATCATATTTCTTACCAGGCTTCGCTCTCAAATAAGTTTTTTGAAGCCAAGGATTCAATTGTTTAATGCCCTTGTAATTCGTGCCATAACGCTGTGCAAAAGTAGCAATGTCAGGAATTTGGTCAATCGTGATGGTCGTGTATTGAAGCGGAGGGTAAAAGTCTGCTTGTGACAAGTTGAAGCCATAAGTACTTGGGTTGGACATCAACTGTTTGAAAGCCAAAATTCGATAGATATAACGAGCCGTTTCGGTATTGAGGTAAAGGTTGAAATAATCGTTTATTTGCTGGTCTTTGATGTGTCCTTTCATGCCCGCCATGCCTCGATTGTAAGAAGCTGCTGCCATCGTCCAATTGCCAAATTTGCGGTGCGCTTCCTTCAAATATTTTGCAGCCGCATCGGTAGATTTTTCTACGTGATAGCGTTCTTCCACATCACTGCTGATTTCCATTCCATACGATTTTGCAGTAGCCGACATCAATTGCCAGAAACCCCTTGCGCCCGCAGGTGATGTCAAGTTTTCCAAGCTGCTTTCTGCCACCACCAAATATTTGAAATCATCTGGAATACCATGTTTTTGAAGCATGGGTTCTAAGACGGGAAACCAACGATTTGCCAATTTGAGGAGGCGGATGGTACTGGAATGACGGAAGGTAATGCT
>JBGCDY010000772.1:0-2100 GCA_045105835.1 Chitinophagales bacterium | reverse complement strand
CGAAGCATCACGTACAAAAACCGCTTGGGTTGGTCTAAATCCATGACCAACAAAACAGTGGTTGCCACCAAAAACAAAAGACTGATTCCTACAGCTGCCAATTCCGTCATGGCTTCAACAGGCGCAAAACCAGAAACCAATGCCAAAAAAGTCACCAAAAAAGTACCTGCTGCAATGGCTTTCGTCCACACATACGCCGATACTTCCCATCCCCAAAGAATGCCTTTTTTGGGTGCGTCATAAACACGCTTGGCATTTTCCATCACCGCTTCAATCGTTCTTTTCTTCGGTTGTTTTGCCGCTACTTCCTCAACAGGTTTTGGAGTGATGGTTTCGCCCGAAAGTTCTGCCGCCATTTCTACCAAACTCTTGCCATCAATGATTTTTGCAGCCGCATAGCGGGCATAATGCCCCACGCCTCCCGTTTGGGAATTCCACATATAATCGTCCGACTTTTCGGTAGCAGAAGCATTCAAGCTGCTGATGTCTCCGTCAATGTAAAACACATTGGGTTTTGTACCTTTTTCGGGTTTGCGGACGGTGACGGCTTCTCTCGAAAGCAATTGAGCGATTTCGGTAGTCGGGTCTTCCATATCTCCCGAAATGATGGCATGTTCGGGACAGACATTCACACAAGCTGGCTCCAAACCCACATCTACCCGATGGGCGCAATAGTTGCATTTGGCAGCCGTACTGGTATTGGGGTCGATGTAGAGCACATCATAAGGGCAGGCTTGCATACAGGCTTTGCAGCCGATACAGCGGTCATTGTCAAAGTCCACAATCCCATCGTCTCGAATATACAAAGCTTCAACAGGACAGATTTCTACACAAGGTGCATCGGTACAGTGATTGCAGCGCATGACCGAAAAGAGCCGCCGAGAATCGGGAAATGTTCCCTTTTCGACTTGTTTGACCCAAGTTCGGTTTACACCTATTGGCACATCGTGTTCTGATTTGCAGGCAACTGTACAGGCATGGCAGCCGATACATTTGCGGTTGTCTATTACGAATCCGTATTTCATTTGCTTGTTTGTTGTTGGCTTTGAAAGTCGAAATATAGTGGAAGATAGGCAAAATGTGGGTGACTATTATCACAATCTATGCTTCATTTTAGAGATTGTCTGCAAATGTATTGTGGAATCAATAGCATAAAAATTTGGTTTTGAAGTGCTTTTTGTTTTCATTTTCTGTGATTGTAGCAGCAAAATCAAATAAACCTTATGTTGTATTGGTGGTTTCTTATTGATTTATTGAAGTCAAACACTTCAATAAATGGCACAACTGTTTATTTTGTGGACTCGTTGTTTACAAACAGAAACCTCTAAAAAATCAAAACATGAATAAAGTAATTTTCTTTCTACTATTGGCGATGTTGTCCTTTGCAGCCTGCGAAGATGAAAACACCATTGATGCAGATTTACATTACGACGGAGCGAATGAGTCTGCTCCTTTTTTGGATATAGGAACTTGGGAAGCCGCTGCTCGATTTCCCGCCAATGTGATGATGGAGTTTCAGGGTAAAAACTTGACAGAAGTAGAGTTTTTTATATTGGAACGACCCGATGCTTGTGCCATTCATATTTATGGAGAAGGCACTTCTGATGCGGCAGGAACATTGTTGTATAGTGAAAATGTGAGCAACTCAGTGAATGCAAACAGTTGGAACCGACATATGCTTTCGACTCCTTTGGTTATCAGTGG
This sequence comes from Chitinophagales bacterium, assembly GCA_045105835.1. Taxonomy (GTDB): domain Bacteria; phylum Bacteroidota; class Bacteroidia; order Chitinophagales; family UBA2359; genus JAUHXA01. The sequence goes on along the minus strand of JBGCDY010000772.1, from coordinate 396 downwards.
AGAGGAGGATTTGTGGATAAGTGTGGTGGTGACACACAACAGTCCTTTGGCAAGTGTGGGCTGTGATGCAGGGCCTGCGGAGTTGAATGGTGACTGGACGTATTCAGATGGTGATGGTGAATGGCAAACTTTGAATTTTCGAACCAATCAGCGGGTCGATATCAACTGGAATATTAGAGGATATATTGGGGAATAATACAAGAAAAATTGAATAGGGAATAGTTGAAACGGCTCAATAGCGGTGGGTTTCGAAACTCACCGCTATTGAGCCGTTTTTTAATATGGATAATACAAAAAAACATATCTTGATATTTGCTCCTAAATAATCACCGAATATCAAATCTTCAACAATTAATTTACTTGTTATTCTTATTTACAGTATTTCCCTTCTAATTT
>JBGCDY010000771.1:0-5352 GCA_045105835.1 Chitinophagales bacterium | reverse complement strand
GCTCGATGAAGAACGCAAGCAATATGTGCATTTGAAGGAAAAATCCATTCAATCAGTGATTTTGGTGAAAGGAGAAAAAATATGATTCTCAGCGATTTAGACGTTTGAAGTTTTATTTTAAAAATCCTTTTTATAAAAAATGCCCTCACTTCAAATCCAAAGCAAGGGCATTTCAAAAATCTTATATTTTCCGTCTTCCGTCTTCCGTCTTCCGTCTTCCGATTAATACCCAAACAAATCTTCCAAAGTAACTTCTTCAAAATCACCCAAAGACTTCAAATAATCCATGTCCAAACTCTCTTTTTTACCCATAATCAAAAAGGTAAAAGGTTTGTTTGCAACGTGTTTTTTGAAGAAATTGTCCAAATCTTCCAAGCTCATTTCTTGAGCACCAGCATAGACATCCTTGCGAATATCATAGTCCAAATTCAAGCGTTTGGCACTCAAATAATCGAAAAATTTGCCAGTTTTGGTGATGCGTTCTGTCTCCAATTTCTTCAAAACAGAAGTTTTAGCCGCTTCAAATTGCTTCTCAGCTTTTGGCATTTCATTCAACAATTCACGCATCGCACCAATTGCATCCTTCATTTTGTCTGCTTGTACGCCCATGAATGCCTGCACGTAATGCCCTCTATCCAAACGTCCTGGAGTCGTATAACCACCAAAAGCCGAATACGCCAAGGCTCTTGCCTCACGAATTTCTTGGAAGACAATTGAAGACAAACCGCCTCCAAAGTATTCTCCAAATACCTCCGCATAAGGAGCCAATTCTTTGTTGAAGCCTTTTTCGTCCTTAGAAAGCATGATGATTTGCGACTGAACCATTTCGTAATCCACAAACAACACTTTGTCCTTAGTCGTCTCTACTTCCGAGTACAAAGTAGGCTCTGGATATGCCTTCAATTCACCCGAAACCTTGTGGTATTTCTGCAAAATTTCCTTGGCTTTATCTTGCTTGTTTTGTCCATAGTAAAACACATAATGTTCGTAACCAGTGAGTGAATGGATGATTTCGACCAATTCTTCTGCGGTCAAAGCCTTCAATTCTGTCTCTGAAAGAATGTGCTTGCTTGGAGATTCTGGACCAAATCGAGCGTAATTGTACAAGCCACTCCAAAATATTTTATTCTTGTTCAATTTTGCATCCTCTCTTTGCTTCAATACGCCATCAATCATGTCCTTCAATGCTTTTTCATCAGGTTTTGCATTCGTCAAAATATGCTCAAACAAAGCTACCCCTTCTTCCAAAGATTCTTCCAAACCCGATAAAGTCACATAGGTACGGTCGTAAGAAGTATTCACTCCAAAACTCAAACCAAGCTTGTAGAACTCTTCTTGCAGTTGCTCCGCAGTGTATTTATCTGTTCCCAAATAGGGCAAATATTCTACTGCCAATCCAAATTTCTTGTTGTGGTAATTCCCCATATCCAAGATATAAGAAAGGCTGAAAGTTGCATTCAATTCGTTGTGAATGTAGTAGAAAGGTACACCCGCAGCCAATTCAGATTCTGCAATTTCGCTTTTGTAATCCAAGAACATAGGCTGCAAACGCCCCGATTCTTTTTTGTCAAACTCTTTGTAAAAATCCGACTGACTTTCACGGTTCAACTCGATTTGGGTAATCGGCGGCTTTTCCACCTTTGCCGTCTCTTGCTTAGTGTCTTCCCCATTTCGCTTATAGACCACCACATAGTTGTCATTGTAATGCTCATTCGCAAATTTAATCACATCTTCTCTGGTGATTTTGCTGATGTCGTCCAAAAATGCAACCGATTTTTCCCACGGTTGATCTTCAATAAAAGCACTGATCAAAGCACTCGTTCTGGGCCAGTTGCTTTCCAAGCCCTTCAATTGGCTCAATTTGAAATCTTTGATAACCGCATCAATCAACCAATCCGAAAACTCTCCTTTTTTGATTAATTCTACTTGCTCCAATAATAAGTTTCGCACTTCCTCCAATGACTGACCTTCTCGTGCTTGTCCACGAATTTGGTGAATCGAGTAGTCATTCATTGCATATTGAAATGCCCCTCCTCCGAGTATTTTTTGTTTTTGAATCAAATTCAAATCCATCAAACCCGCTTGTCCATTCTGCAAAATATTGTCCATTAAATTGAGCATCAAGGCATCATAAGAACCCGCTCCTTCAAAACGATAGGCAATCGCTACTTGCTCTGCCTCACTTCCAAACACTTCTACTTCAATAGGTGCTGTGATGGGTTGCTCTTTTTCGAATGTCCACTCAGGTATATCTTTTGGCTGCCAATCTCCAAAGTATTGGTCAATCATGCGAACGGTTTTTGACATATCAAAATCACCCGACATACAGATCGCCACATTGTTTGGCACATAATAGGTATCGAAAAACTCGTGAATTTTGACCATTGAAGGGTTCTTCAAATGCTCACCTAAACCAATCGTAGAAATACTATAGTGGTGATTGGGGAACAATTCTTCGAAAATCGCTGAATAAATTTTGCGCCCATCATTGTCTTGCGCTCGGTTAAACTCCTCATACACTGCCTCCAATTCGGTGTGAAACAAACGCAACACCAATTCTTGGAAACGCTCTGCTTCTACCATCATCCATTTTTCCAATTCACTTGAGGGAATGTTGTTGATATAAACCGTTTGATCCGTTGAAGTATAGGCATTCGTGTATTTTGCGCCCAAACTCGAAATCATTTTATCATACTCATTTGGAGCAGCCAATTTTGAAGCCTCATAGGAGATTTTGTCAATCTCTTTGTAGATTTCATTTCGTTTTGTAGGGTCGGTTTCGTTTCGGTGTTTTTCGTACAAATCCGAAATTTGCGCCAACAGTTTTTTCTCTTCTTCCCAATTCGTTGTTGCTATTTTACTTGTCCCCTTGAATACCATGTGTTCGAGGTAATGCGCCAAACCTGTTGCATCTCGTGGATCTTGTTTTGAACCTACTCTTACGGGTATTGCAGTCTGTACACGAGGTGTCTCTTTATTGACAGACAAATAAGCTTTTAAGCCATTTTTAAGGGTATAAATACGGGTTTTCATAGGATCACCCTCGACGTATTCGTATTTGTATTCTCCATCCATTGCTGTTTTGGTCATTGGTTTATCGGCAGTAGTCATCACCGTTTCCACCACTTCCTTTGCCTTATCAATGGTTTCTTTATCAGAGGTTTGCATACTTGTTGCACCGCCACAACTGTATAAAACAATCGTGAGTAGCAGCGAATAATAAAAAACAAGTTTACGCTTCATAGTAGGATAATTTTTAGTATTAAAATCAAGTTTTTGTCTTTATTAGATTGATTGTGTGGGACAAAGACACATCAAAAATACCACTTTTTAAAATAAAAGTGTCTTTAATTAGAGAACAGCTTTTGTTAAATTTTGCTAAAATCATATATCATGACGCTGGACTGTCTATTCTTAACAATTTGAACAGTAAATGTTTTTGATTCACTAACGAGACTTCAAAAATTTAATTTTCAGGAAAATCAAACAATGGGTTTCGTAATAATTAACCTGTTGAAAATTAAAAAAATAATGCGAACTTAGAGCAACATTTGTAGCCAAATCAAGTGATTCTATGATGAAACTATCCTCCCTTCCATTAATTATTCTTCTTACTTCAATACTTTGCTTCCTAGCAGCTTGTAGCGATACCGCCTCCCCTCCTCCCAAAACTGTGGAAGTCAATGCCGAAAACCTGACACAGGCAGAGGCACGCAAACAACTCGAAGAATTTCTACCTTTTGAAGATTCCACCGATTTTGTGAATGCACGAAAGGGCTTCATTGCGACCAGAGAAGATCCTCTCATCAAAAACGAAGACGGAACCGTATCTATTGATTTGAAGTCTTGGGATTTTTTGGATGAAGCTGCCCCTCCAACCGCCAATCCAAGTTTGTGGCGACAAGGACAGTTGAACAAAATTCATGGACTGTTTGAGGTCACCAAAGGTATTTACCAAGTTCGAGGCTTCGATCTCGCCAATATGACCTTAATCGCCTCTGATAATGGTTGGATCATCATTGATCCTTTGACTTCAAAGGCTACTTCAAAAGCGGCTTTGGCACTGGCAAACAAACACTTGGGCAAAAAACCCATCAAAGCGGTTATTTTTACGCACAGCCATATAGATCACTTTGGAGGGATTCGAGGAATCGTTTCGGAAGAAGATATATCCGAAGGCAGAATAGAACTGATTGCACCTGAAGGCTTTTTTGAACATTCCATCAGTGAGAACGTGATTGCAGGAAATGCCATGATGCGAAGGGCGACGATTATGTTTGGAGGCTTGCTCCCAAAAGATGAAAAGGGAATGATTGGCAATGGTTTAGGACAGGTTGTTTCTCGTGGATCTTATGGCATTTTGAAGCCTACCGAGATAGTGAAAGAAACGGGTGAGAAACTGGTCGTTGATGGTGTGGAAATCATTTTTCAGAATACGCCAGAAGCAGAAGCTCCATCGGAGTTTATGTTTTATTTCCCTCAATTCAAGGCATTTTGTCAAGCAGAAGAAATCAACCATGTACTCCACAACATGTACACACTTCGAGGGGCAGCAGTCCGAAATGGCTTGAAATGGTCGAAGTACATTGATGAGAGTTTGCAGATGTTTGGAGAGGAAGTAGAAGTTTCTTTTGGGAGTCACCATTGGCCGACTTGGGAGAATGCCAACATCATAGATTTTTGGGAGAAACAGAGGGATACCTACCGATACATTCACGACGAAACCTTGTACCTCGCCAACAATGGTCATACAATGATAGAGATTGCGGAACAAATCCGACTGCCTGACGAGTTGGCGAAGTTTTTTGCGAATCGAGATTATTACGGTACGATTAGCCACAATTCTAAGGCACAATATCAATTGTATTACGGCTGGTTTGACGGCAACCCTGCCAATTTGCACGCTTTGCCGCCTGTGGAATCTTCGGTCAAATACATAGAGTATATGGGAGGTGCGGACAATGTTTTGGCGAAAGCACAGCGAGATTATGACAAGGGCGAATACCGTTGGGTTGGGATGGTATTGAATCACCTCATTTTTGCAGAGCCTCAAAACCGTGAGGCAAGGGAACTGCTTGCCAAGGCGTATACTCAAATGGGTTATCAATCGGAGTCGGGACCTTGGCGAAATTTTTACCTCACAGACGCATCCGAACTCCTCAATGGCATCAACACAAAAGTATATGGCAATTTGGGCGGTGCATCTGTGGACATTCTAACAAATATGTCCCTCGAAACTTTCTACGATTTTTTGGCAGTTCGGATGGATAGAAGCAAGGCGAAAGGCAAAAAATACCGCTTCAATATGGTCTTTCCTGACATCAACGAAACCATTTCTTTGTACCTCGAAAA
>JBGCDY010000770.1:0-3174 GCA_045105835.1 Chitinophagales bacterium | reverse complement strand
ACAATGGAAGGGGAATCCCTATAAAAGAACAGCCCATGATTTTTGACCAATTCAAACAAGTCCACACCCAACACATCGGCAACAAACCGCATGGCAGCGGCTTGGGTTTGGCGATTTCTAAAAAGATTGTGGAGCATCATGGCGGCAAAATTTGGGTGGAAAGTATTGAAGGGATGGGTTCGGTGTTTTATTTTCGGTTGCCGAAGGGGAATTAGAACTCTTTTTAGACGTTAAACAGAAATGAAAAGTAAAATACTCATCGCCCTATCTCTTTCCTTCAATATCCTGATAGTAGCCTATTGGTACTATCAAAGAATTCCTGTTCCGCCTCCTTTTGAACCATTTCACGATGTGGAGGATGTGTATTATTCGGCTTTGGTTTCAGAAGGCTATGAGCAACAAATGGTTGATGTGGTAATGTTGGGTAAAACGGTTGGGAATTTGGCGATGAACTATCAATTTGATGAATTGGAGGAAAAAGCAAGTTGGAGAAATGCCATCATAGGTTTGAAGTCAAAAGAGGTGGATACATTGAAGGTGTATGAACTTATTGAAAGTTATAATGCAGACATTATTACTATCTCCAATTTTGGAGATAAAAAATCGAAAAACCAATTGCAGCTAACTTCTCCTTTTTTTGTAAAGCATCGAATTAATCAACGTATTTTTGGGTGTATATTGGATAATTGGAAGGATGGGAATTATGAAATAAATTGCTCCTTATCGTCTTCAATAGAGAACGATACTTTGATACAAAAAAAAAGATTGGTCATGGGTAAGAACACGATTTGGAGCAGACACTATTCATTATGAGGATGGACGGGTTCATATAGAAAACTTTTTCGATTGGGAACGAGATGGTGAGGACAAATGGTTGCGTGCTGATGGTTCGATAGAAAAAGTGAGTATTTATGATAAAGGTGTTTTGCAGAAAACACAATGGTACGATGAAAATGGGAAAATGGAATCAGAAATTGAGCATAAGAAACCACTACGCTAAAGAAGAGTAATAAACGATAAAATAAATCCAATGGCATCCAATCACATAGCAAGCAGAGTCGCCGACTTCCTAAAAAAGTTCCCCCCGTTTTCCTACCTTTCCAAAGAAGCACTCTTGGAGGTAGCAGAGTCGGTGGAGGTGCAATATTTTGGAAAGAAAGAAGCCATTTTTGAAGAAGGAGGCTCTATCAATCCCTTTGCTTATGTACTGCACAAAGGGCGAATTGACATCATCAAAGCTTTTGAAGGAAGCACACAACTAATTGATATGTGTGACGAAGGGGATATTTTTGGGGTGCGGGCAGCCTTGAACAACAAGCCTTATTTGGGCGCAGCGATTGCAGAAGAAGACAGTTTGTTGTATGCGATTCCACAAGATGTATTTTTGGACTTATTGGCAAAAAATGCCAAGGTTGCTTTGTTTTTTGCATCAGGTTTTGCTTCTGGAATGCCTGTTGTTCATGCAGAGGCAAACATTGAAGAGGAGAAAGAGGCAAAGCGCAATAGAAAAGAGTTGTATTTTTTTGCAAGAGAGGGAGGAACTCAATTTATGAGTCAAGAAGACATATTGATTGTCAGTCCGATAGAAGATGTTCTTTGCTCCAAAAAAACAGAAAGTATCCAAAGTGTTGCCAACAAAATGAAAATAAATCGAGTCGGCTCTACCGTTGTGACCAATGACCAAAATCACCCCATTGGAATTGTGACCGATACCGATTTCACCCGAAAAGTCGTAGCAAAAGGTATTGCCCCCCATTCTTCTATATCAGAAATCATGAGCAGCCCTGTACGGACGATTCTGCCTCATTCTACGGTGTCCGAGTACATTATCCAAATGATGAAACACAAGGTACGGCATTTGGTCGTCACCGAAGATGGCAGTTCTGAATCGCCTATTTTGGGTATTGCTTCCGAACACGATATTTTGTTGCTGCATGGCAATGACCCCGCTATTTTGGTGAAGCGGATGTTGAAGGCTCGAAGCATTGACAAATTGGCGCAAATAAGAAATCGAGCTGAACAGTTGATAATCAACTACCTCAAACAGGAGGTCAGCATTGAGTTCATCACCGACATCATGACCGAAATCAACGATGTCTTGATTCATCGTGCCATTGAATTTTCGCTGCAAAGATTGGAAACGGAGGGAATAGAGCGTCCACCCTTGCAGTTTTGTTGGTTATCTTTGGGAAGCGAAGGACGGGGTGAACAGTTGCTGCGAACCGACCAAGACAATGCCATTGTGTATGAAAACCCATCGGAAGAATGGGCAGAGAAGGCAGCGGCTTATTTTTTGAAGTTGGGAACATACACCGTAGAAATTCTTCATGCTTGCGGTTTTGCGCTTTGTAAAGGGAAAATCATGGCAAGCAATCCCAAATGGAACCAACCTTTGAAGGTTTGGAAAGGTTATTTTGCGGATTGGATTGGAGTTCCCGAACCGATGGCATTGATGCACAGTTCCATCTTTTTTGATTTGAGAGGCACTTATGGTAAAATAGAATTAGCTGATGAATTGCAGGCGTTTATTTTGCAGAAAATTGAAGAAGGACGGGGAGGATTTTTGAATTTCTTGGCGATGAATACCTTGAAAAATCCGCCTCCTTTGAGTTTCTTCAAAAACTTTATTGTCGAAAAATCGGGTGAGAACAAAGACTTATTCGACATCAAATTGCGGAGCATGATGCCATTGACCGATGCTGCAAGATTGCTTACCCTTGCCGAAAAACAAACGAATATCCACAATACCTTCAAGCGTTTTGAACAATTGAAAACCATTATTCCAGAACGAGCCGAATTGTTTGACGAAGCTGCAATGGCGTATGAATTGTTTGTGCGTTATCGGGCTTTGAATGGTTTTGAAAACAAGGATTCGGGGCGGTTTATTCAGCCAGAAAACCTAAACAAGATTGAACGCCAAACGCTTAGAACTGCGTTTCAAACCGTAGAAACGATACAATTGTATCTGAAACATCGGTTTGAAATCACTTACCTTTAATCTATGTCTTTCTTCAAAAACATATTCTCTAAACCCCCACCTCCTCCAAATTGGATGGAAGGGTATTTTGCTGCAAAATCAAATCTACCTTCAAAACAAACACCCATTGAAGCCCTGCGATTTGTGGTACTTGACACCGAAACAACAGGTTTGGACATTCAAAAAGACCAATTGCT
>JBGCDY010000769.1:0-2710 GCA_045105835.1 Chitinophagales bacterium | reverse complement strand
GCAGCTGTAGTCCAATAGTTGTCTGCTCCTTCTCCGTCCCATTTAATTTCTCCGACTAAAATAGATGAATGGGTTAAACATAAAAAGAAAAATAGGCTTGTTAGTAAATTGTTAAAAGATTTCATTTAATTAATGCTTTTATATAAAGTGAAAAGAAAAAATTTTTGACTCAAAAACAGATTATTACTCTAAATCGGGCATAGAAGTGTCGGGCTGATTTGAATCAAAATCAGTGAAATAGATTTGAGTGTTGTTTATTAGATATGGTGGAGAACGTTTTTCTTCGGTACCTTTGAATGATGCGTTCACTTAGTTAGTGCCACATTAAAATGAAAGGTTAACTTTTTTAGAGAAAAAAAAATTACTTTTTTCACTTTCTTTCATAAAATGCTTTTAATGAGCTATTTGTGGGCGATTCTTTTTTTTTAAAAATATTTATTGGAGGAATTTTGAAGAAAATTCTCTGCCTTTTTCTACAAATATTCAAGCCCTAACAGATTTACTATTCCCCGATTAATTTTTGTACCATAATTTACTCAGAATCCTTGCGATTATTGAAGGCGGAGGAGGTGGATGTGAAATCTTGGTGTGGATTTGTGTTGATTGGAGGCTAAGGTGGTGATACAAGTACAGTGTATCAAACAAAGTAGTAGGAACTCAATAAGTCATTTATTTTTCCGATAGATTCATTAGTTTTGTCCAAACATTACTAACTAAAACATGGCAATTTTAGATTTTTCGCAAAAGAAGGAGTTAAGGCAAACTGCCGAAAAGCTTTTAGAGGATGCTGTAGATACACAAGAAAAGCAAGAGTTTCAAAAATCAATTGATTTAGGAGAACAAGCTGTTGTTCTTTTTCAACAACTTGGGGATGAGGAAAAGGTCATAGAAATAAAACTGCTCAATTGCCAAAATTACGTGACCTTGGGCAGAATGGAGAAGGCTTTTACCACTTTGAAAAATTTGGAGCGAGACTGCAATGAAAAGCTGGGAGATTTTCATGAATTGACCATCGCCTTGCTGCATCAATTGACTTTTTTCTATATAGGAATCTTAAAAAAAATGGAAGAAGGTATTGCCTATGCAAATAAATGCCTGAAAACTCACCTCAATATGAAGGAGAAAGATGCTTCGAGAATGTCTCCAAGCTACAATAATTTGGGGTTTGCTTATGGCGAAATTGGAGATTACGACCAACAACTACTCTACTATCAAAAAGCACTTTCCATTACTCTGGAAACAGTTGGGGAGGAACATGAGAATATAGGAAGGAACTACAGTAATTTAGGCTATTACCACCAAATCGTATCAGAGGATTATTCAAAGGCTATTGAGTACCACCAAAAAGCGTTGTATATCAATAATAAAGCTTTTGGTGAACAAAGTTATCTGGTTGCTTTGGGGTATTCAAATATGGGATATACCCACCTGCATATTCAAGATTTTGACAAGGCTGTAGAATATTATAAAAAGTCTCTGTCTATTCTGGAAGGGGTTACAGGTAGAAACCATGTATATGCAAGCATAAAGTTGGGGCTTGGAAATACTTATGACCAATTAGGCTGGCATACTCAATCTATTGAAGAATATGCCATTGCACTACAAATATGTGATAAAATTCTGACTGAGAAACATCCTCAAAGGGCAGCAGTTTTGAACAGTTGGAGTAGGGCATTGAGGAAATTAGGCAAATATGAATTGGCCTTGGAAAAAAATCATTTGGCACTTTTGGAGATGTTAAAAGTGGAGAAAACAAATATGGATTTTTTTCACACTTCTTACCAAATAGAAGACTTCAAAACCATCCGCCCTTTATTGCTGGTTTTTGTCGAAAAGGCTCGCATCTGTTTGGCTTCTTTTTACGAGAAACCCAACGAACACCAATACTTACAATTGTGTTTACAGACTTGTTTGTTAGCGGATCGCTACATAAAAAAGCAGAGGGCAGGTTATCATACAAGTGGTACACAGATGGCTCTGAACAAAAATACAATGGCTTTGTATGAATTGGGTTTGCAGGCAGGAGTCAGGGCGGCTGCTGACCAAGCAAAAGAACGGCAAGTGGCGTTTGATTTCTCAGAACAGACAAAGGCAAACTTATTGCTCTCTTCAATTCATAAAAGCATTGTCAAACAAAGTATAAATCTCCCTAATGCTCTTCTCCAACGAGAAAAAGATTTGAAATTGGAGTTGACTCGCTTAGACAAAAGTATTCAACTACAAGAATCCTTGGGAGAAAGAAAAGACAAGGATTATATTCAAAAATTACAAAATCGTTTTTTTGATTGTCACAAGGTTTACCTACAATTGATAAAAACATTTGAACAAAACCACCCCGATTACTACCAACTCAAATACCAAACAGAAACCACTTCAATAGAAACGATACAATCCACCTTATCAGACAATCAATGGATGGTAAGCTATTTTGTAGGTGAAACGCATTACTATATTTTCTTCATCGGCAAAGGCGTTTTTGAAGTATTAGAATATGAAAAAACAGATGGTTTTGAAACATTGGTGAATGATTTCCTTCAATCCATACAGCAGCATCAACTGGAGATGTACTTGAAGAAAGCCTATGAATTGTATCAGTATTTATTGCAGCCCGTAGAGATGTATTTGATAGATCCTTTGGCGGACTTCACTTCAATGGAAGAGCATCAAGAAATGGCTCAAATGCCTCAATTAATCATCATTCCCCACGGCA
>JBGCDY010000768.1:0-3720 GCA_045105835.1 Chitinophagales bacterium | reverse complement strand
CTCAACGAATCCAAACTGCTCAATACCTATGCAGCTGCGAGCTTCTTTGCTAAGAAATAATTGATGGCATAAATTGAGAAATCAATTTATTGAAACAAAAAAGGCGAATAGTACACACTGTATTATTCGCCTTTTTATTTTTAAAAAAACAGATGAAAGTTTAAGCCAACTCTTCTTCGAATTCTGCAAATCGTTTCATGATCAACTTCCTGAATGTATTGGGCATAAACCGCTTCAAGGCATAAAAAATCTTGGCTTGTCTCGGAAAAACAATGTTGAGTTCTCCTTTACCAGCTCTGGTCAAAATTTCTGTTGCCGCAGTTTTCGCAGTAATATTGGTTCGGCTCACCAATTCATTACCTGTTCTCGTTGCTAGCTCTGTGCCACGAGCATACTGCATGATGTTGGTTTTGATGAATGTAGGCATCACCACCGATACGTCAATATTGTCGTCATTGAGTTCGATAGAAAGTGTTTCGGAAAGCGAACGGACTGCAGCTTTGGTCATATTATATGCACCCATTTTTGGGGAGGAGGAAAAAGCGGCAGCACTTGCAATGTTGATGATGTGACCACTTCTTTGTCGCTTCATAGTAGGGACAAATAGGTGACATCCATATAAAACACCCATCTGGTTGATACCAATCATCCACCGCCAATTGTCCAAAGGATACTCGCCAATTCCGCCTCCATCGCCTACACCTGCATTGTTGATGAGCAGGTCAATGCCCGAAGTTTTGGACAAATAGTCTTCTACTACGGTGGTATATTGTTGTTCGTCAGCCACATCAAATTGATAGGTGAGTGCTTTTCCACCAGCCTTGGTGATAGCTTTTGCAGCCTCTTGAAGTGCGGATTCATTGATGTCACTCATGCCGATTGTCCAGCCATCTTTGGCGAGTAAAAGACTCATTTCTTTGCCTAAACCCGAAGCTGCACCTGTAATGAAGGCTCTTTTTGAAGGAAATTTTTTGGTTAGTTGAAGCATTTGTTTAAATTGAAAATTGTAAATGGATAATTAACCGCTTGTGAAAAGACTCTTTTATAAATCCAATTTCATTTGGGCATCGCCCGAAAAGTTAATAAAGGCATAAATGTCCTTCAATTTGATTTTGCAGTCAAGGGAATAAAAGGGAATACTTTTGTCCAAACCGACAGCATTAGAAATGCGCCAAAGACTGTCATCGTATCGGTAATATCCTTCAACAACAGGTTGGTCTTGTGAAACCAAAATATATTCTTTGAAGGAAGGCAATGTTTGGTAGTATCGAAATTTTTTCCCTCTATCAAATGCCTCTGTACTTTTTGAAAGGACTTCAACAACTAAGGTAGGGTTCGTGATAATGTCTTTTCGATTCAAATGGAATTCAGCATCAGAACATATTGCCATTGCATCGGGATAAAAACTCCTGTTGACTGCTTCAATATACACCTTCAAATCTCCATTTGCAGGGCGACATTTACTGCCATTTTTGAGTATTTCTTCCCGAATGCAAGCTACTACATTGCTTGAAATCGTGCTATGGTCGTATGTTCCACCTGACATTGCTTTGATGAAACCATTGTGGTACTCATGTTTTTCGGTAGCCTTTTCTTCCATCTCCAAGTATTCGAGTAAGGAATGTCGCTTCAATGCTAAATCTGCCATAATAGGGGATATTGAAGTGGTTTAAAAAATGATGAATGGAACTCCTATTGATTTTTTGATGTTGCCGAAATAACTCAATCATCAAACTCTACAAAAGAATGAGAATCAAGTAAGATGTTTGATTTGTACCATCCGTATAATTTTCATTTTTTTACTAAAGCAATATAGCAAAAAATAGATACCTTTGCATCTTTAAAATTAGCAAAGATTAGAGAATTTTATCAACACATTTATTTTATTCTTAAAGCTGTTATAAAAAATGTACAGAACACACAATTGCGGCGAATTAAGACTCACCAATGTAGGTGAGCAAGTGACCATCAGCGGATGGGTGCAAATAGCACGGGAGTTTGGATCATTGACTTTCGTGGACGTGCGAGATCGTTATGGAATTACCCAACTTGTATTTGACCGCAGTGATGATGCCGACTTGTGTGATCTTGCTCAGACTTTGGGAAGAGAATTTGTGATTCAAGCGAGCGGAACGGTTCGAGAGAGAAGCAACAAAAATCCCAATAGAGCTACAGGTAATGTTGAGATTGATGCCAAAACTTTGACGATCTTAAATAAGTCAAAAGTACCGCCTTTTACGATTGAAGAAGAAACGGATGGAGGCGACGACCTTCGCATGAAGTACCGCTACCTCGACCTTCGACGACCTGCTATTCAGCGCAACATTATTTTGCGCCATCAAGTAGCTGCCGAAACACGCAAATACTTATCTGAGCAAGGTTTCCTCGAAATCGAAACACCTTTCTTGATCAAAAGTACGCCAGAAGGTGCAAGGGATTTTGTCGTTCCTTCAAGAATGAATGCAGGACAATTTTATGCTTTGCCTCAATCACCTCAAACCTTCAAACAGTTGTTGATGGTTTCTGGGTATGACAAGTATTTCCAAATTGTGCGTTGTTTTAGAGACGAGGATTTGCGTGCAGATCGTCAGCCAGAGTTTACCCAGATTGACTGTGAAATGTCGTTTGTGAATCGGGAGGATGTACTGCAAACGTTTGAAACTTTGCTGCGCCACATTATGAAAACGGTCAAAAACATTGACTTGGGCGAAGTCGAAAGAATGGCCTATGACGATGCAATGAAGTTTTATGGCATCGACAAACCTGATACCCGTTTTGAGATGAAAATTACGGATCTCAATGAACTGACTCAAAACAAAGGTTTCGTGGTGTTTGACAGTGCCGAATTGGTGGCAGGTCTTTGTGTGGAAGGTGCTGCAACCTATACCCGAAAGCAATTGGACGAATTGACCAAATGGGTAAAACGCCCTCAAATTGGAGCGAAAGGTTTGGTTTGGGTAAAATGCAATGCGGATGGAAGCTTCAATTCTTCGGTTAAGAAATTCTTCAATGAGGAACAATCTGCTGAGTGGGCTGCAAAAATGGGCGCAAAAGCGGGTGATTTGTTGTTGGTGATTTCGGGTGAAGAAGACAAAACTCGCAAACAATTGGGGCAACTTCGATTGGAGTTGGGTAATCGTTTGGGCTTACGAAAATCAGATGAATTTAAAGCACTTTGGGTTTTGGATTTTCCATTATTGGAGTGGGACGAAGAATTGGAACATTACCATGCTTGTCACCATCCTTTTACCCGACCAAAAGATGGCTATGAAAGCATCGAAAACATTGCAGAAATCAAAGCGGAAGCTTACGATTTGTGCTTGAACGGTAACGAGATTGCAGGTGGTTCGATTCGTATTCACGAGCGAGATTTGCAGGAAAAAATGTTTGAACTTTTGGGCGTAAGCAAAGAGGAAGCAGAAGAAAAATTTGGCTTTTTGATGCGTGCATTTGAGTATGGCGCACCGCCTCATGGTGGTATTGCTTTTGGTTTTGATAGATTGTGTGCGTTATTGGGAGGTCAAGAAAGTATTCGTGACTTTATCGCTTTCCCTAAAAACAACAGTGGGAGAGATGTGATGTTGAATGCTCCTTCTGTGATTGACGATTTGCAGTATAAGGAATTGCATATTGCTTCTGCTGTGGAGGAGAAGTAGGAGAGAGTTGAAGAAAAAAGAAAATTGATTTGGGCAGTTGCTATTTAATGGTGACTGCCTTTTT
>JBGCDY010000767.1:0-4481 GCA_045105835.1 Chitinophagales bacterium | reverse complement strand
CTCTATTATTAGGACTACTTTAGACCTTTACTCCAAATTTTTATCGGAATATCTAAATTCATTTTTTGGTCAAAAATTAATTTCTTCTTATCAAGCAGGTGGTAATAGAGAAGGTTTAAGTGTGGCTAATATAAAGGTTTTTTCAATTCCTCTCCCCCCTCTCCCCGAACAAAAAAAAATCGCCCAAATTCTTAGCACCGTCGACTCCAAAATTGACCTATTGGAAAACAAACGCTCGGAATACCAACAATTGAAGAAGGGAATGATGCAGGTTTTGTTGACGGGGGAAGTGCGGGTAGTGGCGGATTGAAGTAGCTAAATAGGCAGCAGAAAATGATGGTTTTGGAGGTGAAAGTGCAAGGTTTTCACACCTTCCCCTTCTATTGTGGGCAGTATCAGATTAAAAGAACCACTTTGTTCAGGACGCAACAAAAGCGTTTTATCTATTCCCACTATGTCGATTCTTTTCCGTCTATAGTTTTGAATCTGAATCAAATAAGCACAGCCCTGCAAATTGACAGCATTGATAAGCCATTGCGGAATTGTTTTGTTTTGGAGCTGTACCCGAACAGTCTGAGCACCGACCCTACTCAACTCCAATCCAAAATCCTCACAGTCAAATTGCTGGTTCCATTCCCAAAAGTACATCTTTTCGGTTTTGTCGAGCAGCTCCAAAATCAAGCCCTCCACCGTCACATAATTTGAGTTTTTCAAAATATTCGACTTCTGTTTCGCCTTCGCAGAGAATCAAAATCCGCTTATTCGGTGTGAGGTCTTTGTCTTTTCTAAACTCCAAAACCACTTCTTGATGCAAATCTTTTGCACTAAGAGTCGGCACAATCTCAATGGGCTTATTTTGTCGTCTTTTTCGCCCTTTGCGGTGTCGCCTACTCATACCGAACAGGTTTAGCCTCTCCAATCGCATAGGCAGCCACTTGTTCTTTCACCATATTGACGGCTACATTAGGCACTGCCCCAAACCGCCCCGACATATACCATTTTTCGAGATTTACGGTCTTGCGAACTCCTTGTATATCAGAGAGATTGTAGAGTTGTGACGCTCCTGTTCGGTCTTTTTCGATGAAGTAAACTTGGTCTTTGCCGAACAAATCCCAATTCAACAAGGTCACATCGTGTGTCACAAAAATGAGCTGTGCTTGATTGGGGTTGGTTTTTTCTTGGTGAAAGAGTTGTATAATGGTTTGGGTCAGAAAAGGATGTAAGCTTTTATCCAGTTCGTCAATCACCAATACATCTCCTGTTTTCAATGCCTGCAACATCAGCCCCAAAGTCACCAAAAGTTTGTTTGTACCTGTTGATTGGTTGTTTAGGCTCAATGTCGTATATCCTATAGGCGCTCCATTGTCAAACAGTTCGTGTTTGGTTTTTACTTCAAATTTGAACTGTTCGATAAATTTATTGCGAACATCGTCTGGCACATTTTCGGGAAAGGCGAATTGTGAGGTTTCATTTTCATGTACCTCCAATCCCATAATGCCCGTATCAAATTGATTGAGTAGTGTTTCGATGATGGTAAACAATGCTTCATCTTTATTTTCTTGCAAAAATTTGCCCAAACTCCCCAACAACAAACGCTCATAGTCAGAGTCATGGAATACAGAAACCCCCAATTTGTCTTTGAAGAAAAGGTAAACAGGAGCCAATCTTTCTTGGTTGTTGTTGGCAGATTTCGACAAAAAAAGTTGGTTAGTATTGAGTTGTTTTTCTATGGTTTTGCGTTCTCCAGTCAGGTCTTCTCCAAAATTAATGGAACTTCCCTGCTCTCTGATGTAGAGTTTTCTTCTGGTGAGTCGACAAGACTCCAAAATAGGATAATAGTGCAGTTCTTCTCTGACAATACTTTTGGAATCAACTTCTACCAAGTATTCATACCGCAGTCCGTCTATTGCCACAAAATCTATTTCAAACACAGTAGCTTGTTGAATAGTCGCTCTGTCCAATGCAAAATATTCATTGGGTTCTATTGTATCTCCAATATTGTAATCATTGGACTTCAATACCAACCACTGCAATCCTCGAATGGCTTTCAAGATATTGCTTTTGCCCGTATTGTTTGCTCCATAAACCACGGCAGTTTCCAATACAGCCGTTCCTGCATAATTCTCCAAAGAAAAGAGCTTAGTTGGACGTTCTCTGACTCTTTTGGAGGGCAATAGGGAGAGGGTTTGCCGATTTTTAATGGACCGAAAATTGGTAACGGAAAATTCTATCAACATGTTTTAGCCTGTTTTTTGCAATTTTTATTCAAATGTACATCTAATTTGGAACAAAATTAAATCTATTTAGTTTTATTTTTTCATTTTTTTCTTCAATGAAAAGGAGGGAGTGTCATTTTGTAAAAATCTCATGGCTTAATATCACGAATCTTGGAACTGCTTCTATCCTTCGAAAAAAAACGTGGATTTTAAAATATCTATTTATCTCTTGAAAATTAATAAACCCCATTGTCTCATGATAAAAACCCAATCCGATAACAAAAATTAATGCTACATTTGTAATTCAGTAAATATCCAGACAAATAGCTATTTGAAAATTTGATTGTTGACCACTTCATTCAATTGATTTACGCATGACCCCAGAAGAACAATACAGCGAAATCCCTGCCATAGAGCAGCTTCAATCTTTGGGCTACACCTACTTCAAAGCCAAAGACCTGCCCTCCAATGAAAGAGCGGCTACCCAAGAAGTGCTGCTCAAAAACCAATTGAAAACCGCCATCGCCCGCCTCAATCCGTGGATGAACGACCATGCCCAGCGCAAAGCCTTTCAAAAAATCACCCAAGTCGATGGCAATTCATTGATGGAAATCAACGAACAGATATGGCATTTGCTGCGGGGCAACAACTTCAATTTGGCAGACGAACAAGGCAATTTTCACCCCGTTCGATACATCGACTACACAGAAATAGACCAAAACGAATTTTGGGTAATCCAGCAGATGTCCTTCAAAAACAATGCAGGGCGTTTGTCCATTCCCGACTTGCTGCTGTATGTCAATGGATTGCCATTGGTGGTCATCGAGTGCAAATCCCCCAATATTTCCGCCCCCTGGGACGAAGCCTATTCCGAACTCACCGCCTACCAAGACCTCAACCCCGACCTGTTTCACTACAACCAGTTTTGTGCCGGCATCTGGCAAACAGGCGGACGCTACGGAGCGATTGAAGACCCACAAAAATTCTATTCGGTTTTCAAACAAAAAAATGCCGAAGGAATGAAACAACAAGCCATTCTCATCGCCAATTTGCTCGCCAAAGAACGCCTATTGGACATCCTTCGCCACTTCATCATTTTCGAAACCGACGAAGGGCGCACCCTCAAAAAACTCCCTCGCTACCAACAACTTCGAGCCACCAACCGAGCCATCCGCAAGCTGCAAGAAGGCAAAGGCGGGGTGATTTGGCACACACAGGGCAGCGGCAAATCCATCACCATGGTCTATCTGACCCGCAAGCTGCAAGCCCCCGAATATGGCTTCAAAAACCCAACCGTTTTGGTGCTGACCGACCGCACCGATTTGGACACCCAAATCACCAACACCTTCATCAACATCGGCTTCAAAAACATCTACCACGCCGATTCGGTGGCAGGCTTAGAACTCCTCCTCCAAAACGACTATGGCGGCATCATCACTTCAACGGTGCAAAAATTTCAAGAACAAGAGGAACAGGACGAAAAGAGCAAAGCCAAAAAGAAAGGACGCTGGGGCAGAAAAAAAGCAAAACAAAAACAAGAGAAAGCCACTCCAAAAGCAGGAGACAAACGGGTACAGAAAAAACTACACGATGGCAAACTCCTCAAAGTCACCCAAATACTGCAAGAAAACGGCAAATGGCAAGAGTCGGAAAGAGAGGAAATCGAACTAAAGGAACTTTCCCAAAAAGAAAACCTCTATGTTTTGGTCGATGAAGCCCACCGCAGCCAATACGGTTTTTTGGCGGCATTCATGCGGAGTGTGATACCCAAAGCCAAATTTGTGGCATTCACAGGCACACCGATTTCCAAAAAAGACAAATCCACTTTGAACGAATTTTATGGAGGTGACTACATCGACGTTTACACCATCAAAGAATCCGTAGCCGATGGCGCAACCGTCGAACTGCTTTACGACCAAGGGATTGCCCTATTGAAGGTCAAAAAGAAAAAGCTGGACAAAAAGTTCAAAAAGAAATTTGGCAAAGCCTCCAAAGCCAAACAAGACAAATTGAAGCGGGCAGCCCTCAAAAAATATGCCCTCTCCAAAAAGCGCATGAAAGCCATTTCCCAACATATCATCGAGCATTTTCGAGACAAAATCCGCCCCGACCACCACAAGGCAATGCTCGTGTGTCAAGGTCGCCCAATGGCTATCCGCTACCAAAAAATATTCACCCAACTCCGAGCCGAAGGGTTCCACGATTTTGAATCCAAAGCGGTCATGAGTTTGGGCAGTGTCAAAAAAGACAAAATCGCCAAAGAAC
>JBGCDY010000766.1:0-2759 GCA_045105835.1 Chitinophagales bacterium | reverse complement strand
AAAAAGCGGAGTTTTGGAACAAGCACAAAAACACATCTATCAATGACCGCCAACAAAAAATGCTCAACAAACTTTTCGACGACTTCAAGGGTAAACTAACCACTTCTAAGTGGGCAAAGATGTGTAAATGTTCTACCGATACGGCTTTGAGGGATATTCAAGATTTGGAACAGAAAGGAATGTTGAGAAAGAGGGGGGAGAGTGGTAGAGGAACCAATTATTGGATTGATTTTACTCCCACTCATTAACCTAATTTACCTACCTTACCACCAATCACCCAAAGTCACCACAGAAGTTCAACAAACTCAAACCCTATGCTACATGTTCCAGGACTATACATCACCGAAACAGAAAAAAAGGGGCGAGGCGTTTTCACCCTTCATCCACTACAAAAAGGTGACCTCATAGAGCTATGCCCCATCATCATCCTTCCCAACCAAGACCGCCCACTCATCGACAAAACCTTCTTGTACCATTACTATTTCCTCTCTCCCCAAAAAGAAGTTTGTATCGTCTTAGGTTACGGCTCCATTTACAACCACAGCTCGCAGCCCAATGCAGAAATCATGTTTGACACCGAAAACCAAAAAGTAGAAATACACTGCATCGAAGCCATCGAAAAATGCGGTGAAATATTAATCAACTACACAGGAGAACTAAAAGATGCACCCGAATTGTGGTTTGAAGAAGCATAGCATAAGTTCACTTTTGGATAGGATTTGTATATTTGTTTCAACTTTGGACTCAATCAAAGCATTTTTGTGTTTGAGTTTTTACAAAACAGGTTGTTTCTCATTCTAATTTTCATTCCCGACCAATGAAATATTCTTCCGCACTCTACCACATCCTAAAACCACTCATCCAACTATGCCTCAAAATCTTCTTTCGCCGCATCGAAGTCGAGGGCTTAGAAAAAATGCCCGAAAACGCCCCCATACTCTTCACCCCCAATCACCAAAGTGCCTTTATGGATGCCATTGTGGTCGCCTGTCTCGTACCACAAGCCGTTCATTCCGTGACCCGTGCATTGGTTTTTGAGTCGCCTCCAGTCGCTTGGCTACTCCGAAAACTCAACATGATGCCCATTTACCGCATCCGCAACGGCATTCAGAACCTCGCCAAAAACGAAGCCACTTTCGACCATTGTGTAGAGCTATTGCAGCACCAACAAAGCGTGTTGATATTTCCTGAAGGTAGTCAGAACGTGGTCAAAAAAGTGCGCCCATTGAGCAAAGGGTTCAGCCGAATTGTGTTCAGAGCCGAGCAAAGTAAGGACTTCGATTTGGGGCTGCAAATCATCCCTGTAGGTATCAATTACAGCCAAACCACCCAATTCAGAGGAGATTTATACCTGCGATTTGGTGCGCCCATGCAAGTCCAAGATTTGAAGGAAATGCATGCAGAGCAGCCCCAACAATCCATGAACCTACTCCGCAAAAACCTACAAACAGAACTCCAAAAAGAAGTGCTACACATCGGTAACACCCCACATTACGAAACCATCAAATTCCTAAGCACCCATTTCTACCGTTTTTTTGCTGCGAATGCAAGCGCTACAAAAGCCCCCAAGAGTTCCACCGAGCTTTTCGCACTTCAAAAGCAAAGCATCCAGAACCTCGAAAATTTTGGAGCGCAAGAACCCGCAAAAATGCAAGTATTGGCAGAAAAGGTAGAAGCCTATCGCCAAAAACTGAAAGTACTTCAATTGCTACCCGAAGCGTTTGAAGAACACAGCCCAAGTACTTTTGCTGAAAAAATGAAGCTGATACTGCTCGCTCCAATTGCAGCCTATGGCTACTTCAATCACTACCTAGCTTGCAAAATCCCCCAAATATTGACCTACAAACTCTTCAAAGACCCCAGTTTTTTCGCTTCCATGAAATTGGGATTTGGTCTACTTTTCTTCATTGTCTTCTACCTCCTTCAAACCCTTTTGGTGGGTATTTTTACCCAAAGTAGTACAATTGCAGCCCTCTATCTCGGAAGCCTAATTATCAGCGGAACCATTACCTTGCAGCTCCTCCAATCCTTCCAAAACTGGCGATTGAAGCGTCAAAAACAAAGCATTCAAAAAAAGAAACCTTTAGATTGGAAAGAGGTAAAGGATTTGTTTGATGAAATCAGTGGTTCTTTTAATTTATTCACACATTAATTTTCATTTTAGACTTTGGACAAGAGATTAAAGATTTGTCAGAAATAGAAATACACTGTAATGAAATTTTTTTGACAGTCAATTTCCATACTCATGTAGTCCTCCCCCTCGCCCCCTCCAAAGGGGGAATAAAAATGTGTGTTCCCCTCTTGGGAGGGGCAAGGGGTGGGTTGCGTTAGAATTGAAGCACTATTAAAGAATTTCTGTTACAGTGTATTAATACAGGATAATTTAAGTAGATGGTGGCTTTTCTGTATCGTCGAATTCATTCGATGGCGCACATTATACAGGCATTGAATGAATTCGACCTGTGCCTTTAAACATTTAAAAATGTGGCAGCTCACTCCATCGGAGTGCAATATTTGTAGGAATTTGCAAAAAATTAAGCCCCAACTCCATCGGTTTGAACCTCAATTGTCTTTGCGTAAGAATTTGGGTTGAACTCCGATGGAGTTCTGAGCATTTCTTCATTCTGTTTCTACAAATATTCAAGTCCTATGGACTTGGCAAAACTTAAAGGCAGGTAGATGAGTTTGATTATTTACTTTTGACTGCACTACCCGAATGGAGTATTTCTACTTACGTCTCTCGTCCAAAGTCCAAATTT
>JBGCDY010000765.1:0-4476 GCA_045105835.1 Chitinophagales bacterium | reverse complement strand
GCTATCTATAGTATACGTCTCATCTATTGCAGAAGCAGGATCATCTTCAGAGAACTCAACAAAGTTGGTACCATCCAAAGAGTAAGCAATGTCTAACTCTGTATCTGTTCCTTCACACAAGTCAAAGATGACATTCAATGTACAGCTATCGGTATTTGGAATACCAGGAGCAATAGGACCAGGAATAAAGAAGTTCACGATTGGAGACAATACAGGATATACAGACAACTGTAGCGTAGTGTCAGCTAAAATATCACCAGTACCTCTACAAGTTACTTCTAAGTTAATATCTTGTTTATCGACACCACATGATTGATCATTGATGATAGTGAAAGCAGTTGATTCAGAATTAGAACCTTGGAAACCATAAGTCCATGCCAAATCATATACTTGTAGGAATGGAGATACACCAGGCAAGAACTCTGTAGTGAAGTTACCTTCAAAATTATCCGTTGTCCAGAAACCATTATTACCATGTGTTACTAAGTAATAAGTCTCACCAGCATTAAGAGCTACTGCCATTTGTGCAGCTCCTGTAGATGGAGTAAATGCACTTGCAGGAGATTGTTCGATGAAAGCACCTGCATTATTTGCATCAAAACCGCCTTGATACAAGGTCATTACACCATCAAAATCATACGTTTGATTGATAATGTATGTACCAGAAACAGGTACAGTAAAGATGAATACATCATAAGGTGATTCACCAAAGTTAAACGTACCAAAGTTGATGATTGGTCCGCCTACGTTTGAACCAGAGATATTATTAATAGTACCCTGTACTTGCAATAAACCATCTTCAATGTCTGCATCAAAGTCAACATCTGTATTTGTACATACACTTGCTGCACTTGCTGTTAAGTCATTGAATGTAGGACAGTTTGGACAAGATACAATGTAACTATCTCCAGAGATACCACATCCCGCAGGACCGTCTACAAGACTTGCTGTATAATACACAACAATACCTGTACCAGGTACAAGAGCAGGAGGATCTACAGTAAATGGTCCATTAGGGCTGATAGAGTATTTGAAATCAACCAATTCAGCAGGACACAAAGTATTGATCAAAGCAGAAGAACAAACGTCATTCGAGTTTTGATATACGTCAGGAATTGCAAAATCCACATTCACCTCTAATTTAGTAAATACATCTACTTTCGCAATATCCCAATAGATACCAGCTCCAAGAGAAGTACACTGTACAGAGTAATAAATAGGTTGTGATTCTTTACCACAAGCAGCATCAATTACTTGAAGTCTAAGTGGAGCAGCAAAACCACTCGTATATTGTTCAGCATTGTAAGACCATGTAACTTCTGTAGTTGGTACTCTGTGAATAACTGCATCTATACCACCAGAAATAGCAATAGAGAATGTTCCCACATCTGTAGCAGTGTTGCCACTGATTACCAAGTAATAAGTTTCACCTTCTTCCAAGTCAGCATCAATAGAAGCACTCATACCTACACCATCGTCACCAGCTATTAAATCAGTGAAAGGTGCAGTTGGATCAAATGAACCATCATACAAGTGTAAGTAACCATTGAAGCCATCGAAATCTACATCAAAAGAATAGTCATCATCCACAGGAACTTTGAAAGAGAAAATATCAAAACGAACATCTTCACCAGCCAAATCTTGTGTTCCAGCTATTGGGCGATCCCACAATGGACGACCAATAAGTGTTCCACTATATCCATTAATTGCAGACTCTGCAAATGGTACATCCACACCTACTTCAAATAGAGTCAGTGTATTACCACATGCTTCTAATGAAATATTTGTAGAAGTAACGTTAGGACATTCAAACGGACAACTTGCAGTATAAACACCTGTTGCAGCACATTTATCAGGTGCACCAATTGTGTTTACTTGATAGAAAATAGTTTGTGCTTCACCAGGAAGTGGATTTGCAGGAAGAGAAGGTTCGTACGATCCTTCAGCACCAGTTCTTGAGTAGGATACAATGATGTTTCCTTGTGCTCCACAATTGGTGACAATTTCCAACTCACAACCTTGTTGTTCTGGTAAGTCAAAGTGTACACCTTCTTCAAGAGTAGGGAACACCTCTACCAATACGATACCGTCTTCAACCGTTTCGCCTGTATCCAAACAAATAACAGCATAATTCACTTCTTTTGGTTCAGACAAACAAGTCGTTCCAAGGTTGGCATCTAGTGTCAATGGAATTTCAACCTCTGCTCCACCGTAAGTATTGCCATCAGGATCCGTCCACACTACTTCGTAGTTAACATTACCCAATTCAAAGTCATCGAAGAAAATTTGTGCATCTTCAGGAACCGCTGGGGCATTGTTTGTAACACCAAAATTATCAATCCCTACACCTATAGAGAAAGCAGCATTATCAGTAAATGTAAACTGAACTTGGAACTCATCATTCATGTATTCAGCAGGAACAGTCACAGACACATTTGCAGAACAAATAGCAGGGTTACCAAAACAACCACCAGGTGTATCTGCTGTCAACGTTTCTTGAGAATCCCATAAGCCAGTCGCTGAATTGAAGAACAATATGTCTAATTGTTCATCTACTCCAAAGAAATCTGACTGTTGGAAGTTCACATCAAAACTAACCGTTACATCTGTCAAGTCTGTCAAATCAAATACTGGCGAAATCAATGAAGCCTCATCTGCCAAAGTATTATTGGCAGCAAAATAAACTGCATTGTTTTCCACACTCTCGATGAAGTTGGTTCCAGCACCTTCGTTTCCAAATGTCCACTCCGTATCATTGATACTTGTGACCGTCCATCTTTCATCATTTGTGAGTAGTACCTCGAATATACCAGGTTCTCCTTGACACAATTGTTCTTCAGCAGCCAAAGCCGCAATAAAGTTAGGACAATCGCCTGTATCACAATCAGCAGTCACAGCTACAGTCACACAAGTTGGACCTGTTTCAACATCGCCACAAATAGATTTTTCACCAGTATCTTGTACCAAAGCAGTATAAGAAGTTCCGATCAATGATAAAGGATCAGTTACACCATTAATGAAAGAGAAACCACATACAGAATAAACACCTTCAGTGTAATCTGTAAAATCAGTACCTAAACCTGTAATGACATCTGTTTCGGTATTTGTGATTAGGTATTCCAAACCATAAATAGTAGGATCAGCACAATCCGTGTTTACACTAAGAATGTCACCAGGACCTTCAATAGTAGCACTGTAAATACCATTTCCAGGAGTTTGGAACCCGTTAAATACAGTATAAACTACCACATAATTTACTCCAGACTCAAGTGTCACTGCTTCAATTTGAGAGCCAGTTCCATCAAATCCAGGGAAATCATCATCAAACGCAATACGGTTGATACAAGAAGTAGTTCCTGTAGTTGGAGTAAACTCACCTTCATACAAGTTCAAGAAACCATCAGAATTGTCCCACAAAGCAGTAATCGTATAGTCTCCTGTTTCGGAAACTTGGAATTCAAACGCTTCGTAAGGATAGTTAGCAAATGTAGAAGTAGAACCACCACATCTTGTATGGTTCAAACCTGTTGCTAAGAAGTCTCCTCCAAAGTCGTCCACTTCCTCAAAGTTACCTGAGTAGATATCCAAAATTACAGGTTCATCCAAACAAGAAACTACCGTGTAGTCAGTTGCGATAATATTACAAGCATCTGCTTGACAAGGACAAGTTTGGATATAGCTACCTGTGTTTGCACATGCAGCAGGAACACCATCAACAGAAATTTGATAGGATACTTCTTGATCCGCATCACCAATGTTCAAATCTTCAGGGGCAGTAGTAGACCAAGTTGCTCCACCATCCAATGAGTATTCAATCAATACATCTGGACACAATTGAGTAATTTCTCCAGCACAACCTTCTGGCAATTGGAAATCAATGCCATCTTGTGCGCTGTCATAAATATCAACAACTGTATCTCCTGTCAATAAGTCTGTTGCAGTAACAGGAGGTTCGTTGGTCATCCAATTAATAGACATTTCAACACCAGTAACAATCCCCTCAGGAACTGGGAAACCACCATTTTCAACGAAGTCACCATCATAGACCAATATCGTCCAAACACCAGCAACAGTTTCAACACCAGCAAGTGCATCAGTCAAAACTTCATCAATGTTCCAAGCAGCAGCTGTACCACCTGCACCATTAATTGTAGCTACAAAATCAGGTTCATTGTCTGCATCACTTCCATCAGGAGCCAAGATATCTAATCGTACATCTGCAGCTTCAGCAAAATTAATCGCCTGTCCACTTGCACTTATTTGAAGGCTTTGAGCAATTGCCTGTAAAGGCACATTTGTAAAGTTGAATACAAATTCAATTGCATCTGTTGGAGGAGCATAATACCCTGTAATAATATTAGTATAAGTACTGTTGTCGAATGCTTTTCCGATACAAGACAACTGAACTTCATATTCATTAGAAGAAATAGTCGATGTACAAGCATCTACAGCATAATCAGCAGCATGTGTATATTG
>JBGCDY010000764.1:0-4888 GCA_045105835.1 Chitinophagales bacterium | reverse complement strand
CCTTCTTTGGCGCAAATCTATTATAACTTGCGGTTTACTTCTTTTGTAGATGCGGTATTGAACGAATCTTTGTTGGCTGCCAACAACAGCCCTGTCACTAAAGCATTTGGTATTCAGAGTTTGAAAGAAGAAGAATCCTTCAATGCGAGTCTAGGTTTCACCTTTTCATCAGGTCCTTTTTCTGCAACGATTGATGGTTACTTGATTACGATTGAAGATAGAATCATCCTAACCAACAATTTTGATGCGACTTCATTGGGAATTGGTGTACAAACGGCACAGTTTTTCACAAATGGAGTAGATACCGAATCTTTGGGTTTGGACATCGTTTTGTCTTACAAAATGGGCTTAGGAAACGGTGATTTGACAGCTTATTTGGCGGGTAACTTGAACAAGCTTGAAGTGACCAATGTGAGTAATGGTGATTTGGATGCACAAACTTTCTTTGGCGACAGAGGTAGAAGTCTATTAGAGGACGCTGCACCAAGTAGCAAGTTTTCTTTGAGTTTGGGTTACAAAATCAACAAGCTTTCAGCCAATGTGAGTGCAACGAATTTTGGGGCAGTGAGTTATCTTGGATTTGGAGAAGACTTGGTCAATTATGATTCAAGAACTACCGTGGATGCCAATGTTACCCTCAAATTGACCAAAGGTTTGGACGTTACTTTGGGTGGCAATAACATCTTCAATATTTATCCAACGCAACAATTGTACTGGGAAACAGATAACTCTGGTTATTGGGATTCTGTCCAAATGGGCTTTGGTGGTACGTACTACTATGCTCGATTGGGCTTTGGATTTTAAAGTTATTTACTTGCGCTCGTTTGTAACGAGTGCTTAATATTTTCCGTCGTTTTAAACGACAAAGTTTTACACACTCGTCACAGACGAGCGCGAGATTTGATTAGTGACCAATAATTGATAACATCGGATAGAGGCTTTTTATAAAACGCCTTTATTCGATGTTTTTTTTTATTTTGAGGCTACAAGAGAAATTTCTTTACTTGCACTCGTTTGCAAAGAGTGTTTAACATTTCCTGTCGTTTTAAACGACAACATTATACACTCTCGTCACAGACGAGCGCGAGATTTGAGTAGTGATTGGTTTATTGGTAACTAATCACCAATCACCAATAACTAATATTCAGATGAATCCACAACACCAAAAAATAGGCTGGAAAACGGCTGCTGCCATCGTCATTGCCAACATGATAGGCACAGGCGTATTCACCAGTTTGGGCTTCCAAATAGCAGACATTCAGAATACGTGGAGTATTATACTCCTGTGGTCGATTGGCGGAATATTGGCTTTGATTGGCGCATTCACCTATGCCGAACTTGGCACACACTTCAAAGAATCGGGTGGTGATTACATTTTCCTCTCACGTATTTTTCATCCCTTTGCAGGCTACTTATACGCATGGATTTCGCTGACTGTAGGTTTTTCTGCGCCTATTGCCATTTCAGCTTTGGCGATGACGAGTTATTTAAGTCCTCTCTATCCCAGTATTTTTACAGACTGGTTTGGGATAGGAGTCATTATTTTGGTTACCGCCATTCATTCGGTCAGCGTTGGGCAAAGTGGGCGTTTTCAGAGTTATGCTACGGTTCTAAAACTGCTCTTTGTTTTTGTCTTAATTGCCTTGGGTTTGTACCATTTGCCGATAGCCGATAGCGCATTGAGTTTTACCTCTGATTGGCAAGAAGAACTGTTTTTGCCAGGTTTTGCGGTTTCCTTGATTTATGTGTCCTACGCTTATACGGGCTGGAATTCGGCGGCATACATTACGGACGAAATTGAAGACCCGAATCGGAACCTACCCAAAGCCTTGATTCCTGCAACGGTCTTGGTCATGGTGGTCTATATCTTGCTGCAATTGGTTTTTTTGAGACATGCTTCTGTCGCAGATTTAGCGGGAAATGTGGAGGTAGCGACGATTTCTTTTGCCAATGTTTTTGGTGAAAATGGAGGCTATTGGGTGAGCGTTTTTATTGGCATTCAATTGATTGCTACTATTAGTGGTTATTTGTGGGTGGGTTCTCGGATTTCGTATGCAATGGCAAAAGAAAATCCCCTTTGGAAAAGTATTGCCATAAAAAACAAAAATGGCATTCCTGTGAGGGCTTTGTGGCTGCAAGGGGCAATCAGTATTGTGCTGACCTTGACGGGGACTTTTGAGCAGGTGATGCTCTATGCGAGTTTTGCCCTGCAATTGATGGGCACTTTGACCGTAGCTTCTCTATTGTGGTTGAAACGAGAAAAGGGTACTTACCACAGTCCTGGACGACCTTGGCTTCAAATCGTTTACATTCTGTTCAGTTTCTGGGTTTTGACTTATATGTTCTTGGAAAAACCTTATGAGGCTTGCATTGGATTGGGTTTTGTAGTGGTTGGAGGCGTGACTTATTTTTTGCAGCCTGACAAAATGGGTGAACTTTGGAATAAATAATGGTAACAAAATAACTTGATTTTAAGCGTTGAATAAAATAGAATTAACTTTCTATCCATTAAGAGTTGTCTTTAGGAGATATCTGTTTTAACTGCAAGTTATCTTGTTTTTTACTCCAATTTGTTTTAGTTTTACCCCAAATAAGGATAATAGAATTTAAGAATATACTTTAATTACACACAAAACCACTAAACTAAGATGACCGCAATTGTAGGAATTATTAACCCACAAGGAGCTGCTATCGCTGCGGATAGTACTTCGACTCTAACCATTGGTTCTAAGGTGAAAACAGCTGATACTGCTAATAAACTTTTTGCACTATCCAAATACCACCCTGTTGGTATTATGATTTACAATGCAGCAGATTTTATGGGATTGTCATGGGAGGCAATTATTAAAGCCTATCGTTCAGATTTAGGAGAGAACAGTTTTGATACATTGGATGAATACAAACTCGGTTTTTTGGATTTTTTATCAAATATCAAAAACAAATGGAATATTCCACAGCGTAGCGTACTTGCTCATTTTAACTTGGTCGTTTATAAACTAGTTGTTGAAAAAATCCAATCTTCTTATAATCAAAGGTTAAAACAAAACCAAGGAAGTAATAATCCTATTGATATTTATTTCTCTTGTGTAAGTGATTTACTTAACTCTTATGAATCTGGTGTTAAACATCATGGATTAATGCTGTCTGATAACAATTGGAGAAATTCTTACACATCACTTATTCAACAATTTATCAATCAATCTGAATCCGTACTGAAAAAAACAGATCAGAATTTCAGTATTAGCACTGATCAAAAAGACCAATTCATTGCATTAATTAAGGCTGCTATTAACTCCAATAATTTTGCTCACTATACAGGTATTGGGTTTATTGGTTTTGGAGAGAAAGAGCTATTGCCTTCTTGTTTGAATATCCAAATAGATGGTTTAATTGATGATAAGCTGAAATTTACCCAAATACAGAGTAGAGACCTCATCAACAATACTGCTTGGATTATTCCCTTTGCACAATGGCATGAATCTAATAATGTTGTGCATGGGATTCACCCTGTTTTCAAAGATTTTATTCACAAACAAGCAGCTGTTTCTTTCGCAAATATGCAAAATGAGTTGTTTGATTTTGTCAAAGACAAAATACCCACAGATACAAGTCAGTTAGAACAAGAATTAGAACAAATTCAAATTAAGCACAAAAATACCTTTATTAACTCCTTGAAAAACCATGAAAACAATAGCCATGTGCAGAAGATCTTTGCCTCTATTAATTTTTTGCAGCCTTATGAACTGGCAGAATTGGCAGAGTCTTTGGTAAGAATTACATATCTAAAGCTAAAATTCAGTAGTGATGCTACTTCCGTTGGAGGCCCCATTGATGTAGCTGTAATCACCAAAGGGGATGGGTTTATATGGGTAAAACGCAAGCACTATTTTAAACCTGAACTTAACTACGCATTTTTTAATACCTATCTAAAATAAGTATAAACATGACTCTTATTATTCAACTACAAGATCGAAAAAAACCACCCCCACTGGACGAAACCATTCGTAAGTACTTAAGTGGTGAACTTTTTAGTGAACCTGACGATATAGAATATCATGATTCAACATCTACAGCAGACCCAAAACTACACGATCATAGCATGGGAGCACCTGTCATATCTTTTTATTAAAATGTTGAATTTTTTCGCTAAAAAAAAGGCTAAGGCGCTATAAAAAAGACTCTTAGCCTTTTTTATGATAAAATTTAATCTTGTGTTTTTATAATCGTGATGGGAGGCGTGACCTATTTTTTGCAGCCGAGTGAAAATGTGTGATTTTTGATTGAACACGGAGGCACTGAGACACAGAGTTTTGATTGCCTAATAATTAGTCTACTCTAATTTTTATACGGATTATTGAATGAGTAAAATTCCTTCGATATGGACATAGTACTTGTAGTTTTTTTGGTAATCATCATCTTTGTTTCTTCTTTTGTCCGAACTGCAATAGGTTTTGGAGATGCGGTCATTGCGATGCCCATTTTGTCTGTCCTGTTTGGTTTGACGACTGCGACTCCGCTTATCGGAATCACCACTTTGTCTTTGGGCATACTCATCCTCTTCAAAGAGAAAAAATCATTTAGTCTTAGCAATATAACTCCTTTGCTAATTCCTACCTTTGTCGGAATCCCAATAGGAATCTATTGCCTAACAGAAGAATATGAATACTTCTTCAAAGCGATTCTCGGTCTCCTCCTCATTCTATTTGCAGCCTTCAATCTGCTCAACTTCAAAATGAAATACGCCAAATCACAGCTATTTTTTGGTTTCTTGGCAGGTATTTTTGGAGGAGCTTATAATACGCTTGGTCCACCGATTGTAGTCTATGCTTCTACCCAAAATTGGGACACCAAAACCTTCAAGGCGACTTTGCAAGGTTATTTTATCGTA
>JBGCDY010000763.1:0-2943 GCA_045105835.1 Chitinophagales bacterium | reverse complement strand
GCTTCCACAAGAAACAATGTGGGCTATGAAATAGACCCACTCTTGGAAGAAACAATCCACGAACAAATCCTGAACTCCAACCTTCATACCTCTTGCAACGATTACCTACAAAAGCGCATCCTTCAACACCTTGATTTTGTCGAAAAACGCAAGGCATTGAAGGGAGAAAAAGCTTTTAAATACGAAAGTTTGAATTATGGTTTTCCTGTGATTACTCGCCAAGAAGTCAAGATTTTATTTGAAGGGTTGAAGGCTGTCAAAAGTAGTGCTTCCTTGGAAAATGGAATTGCTTTTGAAGCAGAACATGAGGCGTTTTCCTTGGAATAGCGTTATTGATTTTTGGAATGCTTTGAAGTAAGAAATTTCCTCATCGAAGCTACCAAAGAAACCGCTGTCTAAATTGCGCTCGTTTGTAACGGGTGTTTAACATTTTCTGTCGTTTGCAACGACTTGTAGTATATGTAAGTCGTTGCAAACGACAGAAAAATACACACGCATTGCAAATACGCGCGAGTTGAAGTCTGTGAAAAGCAGAACATGAAGCGTTTTCCTTGGAATAGCGTTATTGATTTTTGGAATGTTTTGAAGTAAGAAATTTTCTCCCCAAAGCCACCAACGAAACCACCGCCCAAGTTCCTTCCAATATCACAAATGGTATGTATTCAATGAGTACTGATGAAATACATGCCAAACTTGCTCCAATAAAATTCATCCACAAATAGAGAGAACTATCTGTTGTGAGTTTATTGAAAGTACTGAGGAAATAAGCACCCAAAATGCCGCTTACACCAACTATTCCAATGAGATTGGGTAAATCCATAAGTCCATGTATTTTCTAAGATTCCTATGAAATTTTGATAATCAATTGATTTATGACCAATCACGAGTCACTAATCAACGAATCACTACCCTACTTCTTCTCCGTATTTCGATACTCCAAAGCATTCCTCTGAATCGTATGCCCAAAGAAAATGGCATTTAAAAACAGCTTATTGGTGCCATACCAAAACGCCCGAAAGTTGGGATTGTCGGTCATCGCAATCACCCTACCACGCCCCAAACCATTGACCACAATCGAAGCACTCTTCTGCAATTGCAGTAGATTTGGCTTTGAAATATAACCACTTATCAAAGGATTGCTTGTGTATTGAAGCGGCATCGCATAATCATTTTCAGTAGGCATCATAAAATCTGTACCCCGTCTGAAAACAGGGATTTTTGCATCAGCATAACCATACGCCAAAGGGTGGGTCAAATCTAAGGTCGCTTCAAAAATAGCCCCTCCAATGTATTGTGCGCCAAACCGTTTGTTCGCTTCCGCATAAGGTTTTCTTTCCTTATTGCTTTCGTCGGATTTGTATTCTTTGAAGGATGCATGGGAGAGTTTTTGGTCGCTTGCCCACCTGGATGCACCACGCATGGTCACCATTACATTGCCTTTTTTGAGCCATTGCTGGAGGTCCAGCGTATTGATAAGTCCATAACTTCCATGCGAAAGCACCAAAGTATTGTAGGCATCCAAATCTGCGCCATTGAAGTCATAGGCATCTACCAAGGTGATGTCCATATCAAAACGTTGGTCGAGCAAATGCCATATTTCACCCGCATCATAAGGGGAAACACCTTTACCAACCACCATCAATATTTTGGGTAAATGCAAACGCTCAAAAGTACGACTACCCAAATCTGCTCCATTGGGGGTGAGTCCCGTAGGTAGAGCATAGACTTCAATTCCATTTTTGGAACTTTCTGCCTCCAAAAATTCATGTAAGAAGTTTTTGTCTATAAACTGTTCTTGGTTGTTGCCGACAGGAATCAAAATCGTTCCATAGTCGAATTTTTTAAAACCATCAGCCGTACTGATGCTAAAAGGTTGGGAGGCTACCTTTGTCATCACACCTTGTTTGAGCAAGCTATAAAGCATTTTGGGTGCGTAGTAATTGTCCCATTTAAAAACATAAGCATATTCGCTTTTACCTCCAATGATTTGTCTTTTGGGCATCGACCTCAAAGAAGTCTGCATTTTTTGATTTGACTTGCGCTCGTTTGCAGTAAATCCACCTTTCCCCAACTCTCGTTTGCCCAAAGCTGCATAATCCAAATTGAAGGCAAGTGGCATTGTCCAACTTGATACATCGTAAAACAAGCTGTCATTGAAGGAAGTGTAGGTTTCGAAGCTCGCCTTGATGAGTGAATATTGCAGTTGATTGGTGGGAATTATCAGGCTTTTTTCAGGAAAATTTTTTCCCTTAGCATTGATGCTTTTTTGAGAATAGTAGGCTTCAATTTTGTGTCGAATGAGCCATTCTTTGAAATGTCGCATTCTACCATTGTCCTTACCCGTTCCTACGATGTAAGCCTTCACCTCATCTTGTTTGGCTTGCTGCAATGCGTTTTTATAGAAATCTTGTTGGAAACTCAAAAGGTCTATGCGTAAATTATGGGCTGCTTCTAAAGTAGAAAGAGCCGTTTTGAATTGGTTGCGGATGGTAAATGGAAAGCTCAAAAGACCGTTTTCGGTGTCGTGCAAATGCCCTCTTGAACTTGCTTGTTCAAACAAAATACCCACGCAGCCATTCACATCAGGATAGGTCGAACCTTTGCCAACATAAAAATCATCGTAGGATTCTTGGGTATAATACAGTGAACCAATTTTGTCGAGTGCCTTGGCATGGAACTCTCCAATTTTGAAGGTCAATTCTTGGTTTTTTGCAGGAATATTGGGGTTCACCCGTTCTGGAATACCAGGCTGAAAAAAGAAAGTAGCATTGCTGCCCATCTCGTGGTGGTCGGTCAATATGTTGGGTTTCCATTGGTGGAAGATTTCGACACGACCTTTACTTTCTGGATGTTGGGTTAAAAGCCAATCTCTGTTGAGGTCAAATCAATAGTGATTGGTTCGTCCATTTGGAGTCGGCTCGTTCAGTTCTCGGCTGTCCTCAT
>JBGCDY010000762.1:0-3311 GCA_045105835.1 Chitinophagales bacterium | reverse complement strand
AAGGTTGCACATTCTGCATTATGTTTCATAGCCTTCAATTACCTTTTTTTCAATGCATGTGAGCATTTTAGCAGGAAATTTTTCGATGGTGTAGAAATCATGCGTGCCTACCAAGATGGTTGTATCTGTTTCACGACTAATCAATTGTAACAGACCAATAATCTCTTCGGAGGTTTTTGGATCTAAATTACCCGTAGGTTCATCAGCAAGTATCAGTACAGGGTCATTCAATAAAGCCCTCGCAATTACTATTCTTTGTTGTTCACCTCCCGAAAGTTCATAAGGCATCGAATAGCGTTTGTGGCTTGCACCAACATTTGCGAGCACATTTGTGATTCGCTTATTAATTTCGTTTTCGTCACGCCATTCCGTCGCTTCCAACGCAAATCGAAGGTTGTCTTCAATATTTCTATCCATTAACAAATGAAAATCTTGAAAAACGATACCCAATTTCCTGCGAAGATAGGGGCTAAGCCGCCAATTTAATTGTGTCAAGTCAAAACCTGCTACCTTACCCCATCCTTTTATTAAAGGCAAATCACCGTATAAAGTTTTTAACAAACTGGTTTTTCCAGTTCCAGTTCTTCCTACTAAATAAGCAAATTCCCCCTCATAAAGTTGAAGGTTAACGGATTCTAATATTAATGTATCTTTTTGATAAATACTTGCATCTACCAATTCAATAACTGGATTGGTTTTGTTCATTTTAGATAATGCTTAAAGAATAGATAGAAATATGAAATGGTGGAATTTGAGTGATTAGTTTAGACCCATTGAAGGTTTTAGTAAAGCCAATAAAAATACCAGAAGTTTTTTCTCCTAACCATTTATAGCTTGAAAAAAAACTTCCGATATTTTCTGTCACCAGATTCAATTGAAGAACCTTAATTTCCTTTACTTCAATTTATTTCTAATTACTATTTATGCAACGTCTTCTTTTGACTGTGCTGCTGCAAATTCTTTCAACCAAGCAGAACTTACAGATTTAGGTCGTTCAATAGAAAGTCCCAAAGCTCTATCCCAACACAAAGAAGCCAATACACCCAATGCTCTGGATACTCCAAACAAAACGGTATAAAAACGATATTCTGTCATTCCATAGTGCATCAAAGTAGCACCAGAATGCGCATCTACATTTGGCCAAGGACTCTTGATTTTGACTTTTTCACCCAAAACTTTAGGCGCAACCTCAAAAATATCCCATACAACATTTACCAATTCGTCATCTGGGAAATAAGCTTTAGCAAAGTTCATTTGAGCCGTAAATCGAGGATCTGGCACACGCAATACTGCATGACCATAACCAGGAATTACTTTTCCCGCTGCCAAAGTCGCTCTGATATAGGCTTCAATTTGATCTTTGCTTGGTCGAGAAGCACCAATTTCTTCCCGCATCTCCAAAATCCACTTGATAACTTCTTGATTCGCCAAACCATGTAAAGGACCTGCCAAAGAATTCATACCACTCGAAAAAGAATAGTATGCATCACTAAGTGTAGAGCCTGTGAGGTGGGTACTATGAGCAGAAGCATTTCCTCCTTCGTGATCCGCATGGATGGTTAGGTACAAGCGCATCAAAGATTTGAATTCGTCATCATTTGACACCCCTAGCATGTGAGCAAAGTTACCTGCCCAATCTAAATCCTTTTTAGGCGCAATATGTTCACCATTGTGGAAGCTTCGACGATAAATATAGGCAGCTATACGAGGTAATCTTGCAATCAGGTTCAAAGAATCTTCATACATCGGATCCCAATAATCTTTTTTACTGATTCCCTCTGCATAACGTTTCTCAAAAATAGACTCAGTTTGCATACTCAAAATAGCTACACTAAATTGAGTCATAGGGTGTGTATCAGTAGGAAAAGTATCCAAAACATTGAAAACATAATCAGGAACATCCGAACGTCCAGATAAATTGCTACTCAATTCCATCACTTCCTCATAGGTAGGAACATCTCCAGTCAACATCAGGTAAAAAATACCCTCTGGAAGAGGTTCTGTATCTCCCTCCAATTTAGGCAAACGCTCTTTCAATTCAGGTATAGAAAACCCTCTGAATCGAATTCCTTCATTCGCATCTAATTCGGAAGTCTCTGTCACCAAGCTTTTTACGCCACGCATGCCACCAAAAACCTGAGCCAGTTTAACATCGCCGACTACTAAGTTTGCGTTTTCTTTCACAAACGCTTTGAATTCTTTAGCCAAAGGCAGTGCCTTTTCTGCAAATTTTGCTTTGAGTTTATCCATATATAAATTTGTAATGGGTTGTTTGTTTCTGGCAAATTTAGTTATTTTTTCCAAATAAATTGAGCCAATAATTATTTTATGGCCAGTTTGCCAATACCCAAATTGATACCCCTATAAGTAGCTTTATAAAAATAAATTCCTGATGGTAATTCGGACGTATCAACTTGTGTTGATTTCTTGCTTACATCCAACTGCACATTGACTACCTCTTCTCCTTTCAAACTATACAATTGGAAAGAAGGATTTACTTCAACTGTTTCAGGGAAATCGTAGGAAATATTGATATTCGAATGAATAGGATTGGGATTCACTTCAATTGTAGCTTTCTTATTAATGTCTTTAATGGCTGTCACCACATTAATACTATCACAACCCAAAGAAGCACAATGAACACCTGTATAATCAAAAGTAGCAATCCAACCATAAGGTCTAGTAGTGTTATAACCCGTAACCACATAACCATTTTTATTCACTCCCAATTCAATGTCTTTTACAATGATATCTGCATTGGTGTTGGGAGTCAAAGAAGCAATACTCCAAAGGACCTCTGCTTTATCGTTGATTCGCATAATTAAAGGCTGTTGAAAATTCTCTTCATTCTTAAAATTAGAAACTCCAATAAAACCAGTTCCCTCTAAAACAGGAAGCAACTGCGTTTTCAATTCCCCAATACCTGCTGTATAGTAAGTATTCTCCAACTCAACATCACCTTTGTCATCTACTTTAACATAGTACTGTTTTTGTTTGTCGTTTTCCTTAACCAAACCAGCTAATAAATAACTGTTTTTAGATAAAATTCCTATCTGTGAAGCAGTTTCATCCTTTTTCGACCCGTATGTTTTGCTCCAATTTGTTGAACCTGTTCCGTTAATTGAAATCAACAACATATCTTGACCCTTATTCGCCGTCTCTGTTGAACCCAAAAGCAAAAAACTATCTCCTTGTACGGCTAAAGAAGGAAGCCCCACTACCTTATCACCAAAAGTTTTTTCCCACAACACTTCACCTTTGTCATCTACTTTAACATAGTACTGTTTTTGTTTGTCGTTTTCCTTAACCAA
>JBGCDY010000761.1:0-4132 GCA_045105835.1 Chitinophagales bacterium | reverse complement strand
GCCTTTATTCCAATTTTGTACCTCAATGCTGTACTCCCTTGTATTTGGAGGAATAGTGACTTTCAGCATTCGTTTTTGATGGTTGCGAATGCTTAAAATGAGGGGTTTGAGAAGTGCAGTTTTGAGTTGGAATATGATTGTATTTTGACAGATTTGGTTTTGGGCGGGTTGGAGGACTTCAATAGAAAGGGATTCATTTGCTGTACTACGCAAAACTTGTTCTTCAATGAGTGCCTCAAAAACAGGAATTTCAATTGCTTCTGCCATTAATTGTTGTAGAATCGCCTCCAAATCTTCTTGCTTATCTGATAAAGTGAATCTACCTATTTCCGTCTTTGGGCTTGTGGTTAATTCCTTTCCTAATTCCAAAGCGATTTGATAGGACTGAAGGATTTTTATACTGCAATAATCACAGTCAGATATGTGTTGTTGCAAATCTGGAGGTAATGAATCAACTTGATTTTGGTACATAGCCTCCACATAGTAAATTCTCGCAGTCGCATTGAAATGCCCCGTTTCGTCAAAAAAATCAGCAAAGTTTGTATTCATAGGTTCTGATTGGTTGTCTATTCATTTAATTGAAACGAGTTAAGTCAGTGAGAACGGATAATTTATTGAAAAAAAAAAAATCTTAATTTTTGTTCCAATAAATCACCACTTCGCCCAGCCAAATAGAGGCGTACCTCCCCACTTCTCTATCTGTGTTCAATTTCGTTGTAATGAGTTTTTGTAGCCTTGCTTGTTTTTCGGGAGTTGAACTTCTTTCATTTAGTGTGAACAAAAGCAAGCGGACAATGATAGGGTTGCGTTTTCGGCTGAACCACTTTCGTAGGTTGACTGCTGATGTTTGTTTGCCTTCAAAAATGCTGATGAATGGGTAAATTGCTTCCCACACTTCCTTGGAGGTGGCATTGTTGTAATCTCGTCCGAAAAACTCCAATAAGGTTTTGACTTGTAGAGTGCTTAATTGGAGATCTTTTCCATCTTTTTGCCGCAAAACCAAGCGGTAATTGGTTTTGAGACAAACCCCGAACTTTACTTTTTCTTTTGTGGGGTACAATTGGAGGATGTGTCCCAATAGTTTTGCTTGTTGTTGGACTTGAATATTGGAGGAAACCGATTGAAATAAATCGTTGTTTTGACTATTTTGTATCCCTCCAATGGTTTCCGTTTTGAGTTCTTTGAAAGTTTGATTTTTTTGGGTTTGGTAGAGCGATTTACATACATCTTTTATGGCATTGTTCACGACTACATAGAAAAAAGAGGTAAAAAGACTGTCATTTGCAGAAGTATAACTCGATAGTTGACCACGTTGCAGTTTTTCCAATAATAGGTGTTGAACCATTTGTAAAACCTCTTCTGTATCACCTTCTTTGATTTGATTTTTTCGGACACAGTAGTAAACTCTTGCGGTGATTAAGGGCAGGTTTTGCACTATCAACTGAGCTGATTTTTGGCGAAGAAATTGGAGGTTTTGAAGGTCTTCGTAGATAAGCTGAACTGCTTCTATGAAAATGGTTTGCATACTACTATATGCTTTGGCTTTTGTCCATAATTTTTGCAATCGGTGGGGCAATCGTTCTTTGATTTGTACAATTGTTTCTTGCCGATTTTGCAGATTGGAGGTGTGGACAATATGCTCTATGATTAGCTCATATTTGGAGATGAGCTGTTGTGGATTTAATTGGAGGAGTTGTTCTTCTGTTGATAGATTTACCACAAATTTTGTGTTAAAATTTAAGGTTAATTGACTAAAATGGTGAATTGATACAATAGAAGTTTAGGTTTTTGAGGGGGCTATTTTTTTATTGTGATAATCAAATACTTGCAAACTAAAACTTCTGTTGCCTTTATCCTTCCACTAAAGTTATTAGAGAAACTGAATAGGAAAGGATTAGCAAAATAGTAATTAATACTGAAATTCAAAAATTAGCTTTCGAAACCAGGCTTTTCCTCCAATATGCACTTAGTAACGGCAAAAAAATAACCTGAACGATTTTTTTGCTAACATACCCCAAGCCCTTTCAAAAGGGGAATTAAGGTGTTCATTTATTTTTTTTCTTATTACTTAGGAAAATTCAAATAAAAAACTCAAATGTAAGACTTCTACCGTATCTTAATTGGGATAACACATTGGACGCAAGTAGTTTCCGATTTTGAATTGACTAATTGTTACTATTCAGTATTGAGGAATCCCCGAATGAAAAGGGAGATTGGGATAAACCCCGACCCTTATGGATTCAATAACAATGTGCTCTATCTTGTTTTGAAGTGTTCTCAAAATAAACAGGGCTTTCGGTTTCGACTGAAAGCCCTGTTTGTGTTTGTATTGAAGCCTTCAATAAAATCATATATTAATGAAAAATTAAAGTAATTTATTTGTAAATGAAAATCAAAAAAATAAATTTTAAAAAAAGTTTCAAATTTTGGTAACGCTCCTTCTCGTTTTGCAGATACTTAAATGTAAAATTCAATAAACACAATTCTAAACATATTTTATTCGCTATGAAAAAATGCACATTCAATTTATGTTTCTTTCCCAAGATTTCAGCAGGAACGATTCTTACTTGTTTCTTACTCACTTATGGTTTGCTGACAAACCTCTCCAATCTTCAAGCCCAAACAATTACCGTTAGCCAAGTTTCTACTACTTCTACAAATAATGACAATCCCCAAATATCGGATAATGCAATTGTATGGCAGGGTAGTGATGCTGGAACGCATATTTTTTCTTATGACGGAGTAAGTGTGACGAAGGTTTCAACTCAAGATAACAATACTTCTTCGTCTAATAGGAACCCTCAAATATCGGGCAATACGACTGTATGGGAGGGTAGTGATGCTGGAGATCACATCTTTTCTTATGACGGGACAACTGTGACGAAGGTTTCAGCCCAAGACAACAATACTGCTCAAGACAATGAGAAGCCTCAAATATCGGGCAATACGATTGCGTGGATCAGTATGGAGCTTTCGCCTAATCGCATCTTTTCCTATGATGGAACGACAGCGACTTTGGTTACAACTCAGGATGGGAATACATCAACCAACAATGCGAATCATGATGTATCAGGCAATACAATTGTTTGGGAAGGTAGAATAAGTGGAGATAACCATGTCTTTTCCTACGATGGAACAACAGTAACGCAGGTTTCTGTTCAGGATGGCAATACTACTGCTGGCAACAATTCTGCTCCACAAATATCGGGCAATACAATTGTGTGGCAAAGATTTGACAGTGGCGCTACTCATGTCTTTTCTTACGATGGTACAACAGTGACGAATATTTCAGCTATAGATGGCAATGCCTCTACGTTTAATGGTAATCCTCAAATATCGGGCAATACGATTGCGTGGTTAAGGCATGATGGGGGCATTTTTCATATTTATTCCTACGATGGCACGACAGTGACGAAAATTTCGGATGCATCTACGGATAATTTTAGTCCTCAAATATCGGGCAATAATATTGTGTGGGAAGGGAATGATGGTAACACTACTCACATCTATCTTTATGACGGAACGACAGTAACGAAAGTTTCTGCCGAAGACAACAATACTTCTACATCCAATGTGGAGCCTCAAATATTAGGCAATACGATAGTGTGGAAGGGCAGTGACGGCAGTACCAATCAAATATATCAAGCAACCTTTCCTCTTCCTCCCACTCCCCCAGCTGTTCCGACCTTATCCCAATGGGGTTTGATAGTCTTGGCACTCTTGCTGCTTACTTTGGGAACGCTGACCATTTTAGAAAAGAGAACCCATTTGACGCTAAAATAAAACCCCCTTTGATTTAAAGTACTCTCAAAATAAACAGGGCTTTCGGTTTCGGCTGAAAGCCCTGTTTGTGTTTGCATTGAAGACTTCAATGCAAAATTGACCAAACATTTATTTTAGCATGTTTTAGCTGAAAAAGGCTATCCTTCGGCATTGAAGGAAGCCAAATGGCAGATGATATTGGAGGGGAAAGCACTGGTAGATTGGGCGAGGTATTTGTTGATTGGGGGATAATTTTTGGAGACTGGAATCAATATAGGTATGAAAATCAGGCGAAATACTGTTATTACATTAAAAATGTAAACACTATTTTTATCAAAATATCAACATTCTTTTGAAACACAAAGCATGA
>JBGCDY010000760.1:0-9692 GCA_045105835.1 Chitinophagales bacterium | reverse complement strand
GAAGCGATCTGTCCAGTTCGACGAGCAATAGAACCCTCTCGGATACCTTCCGATGATCCCATTAATACGACCCCAACATTGTCTTCCTCGAGGTTTAATACAACTGCTTTTGTACCGCTGTCAAATTCTACCAATTCACCTGCTCGAACTTTGTTCAAGCCATAGATACGTGCAATTCCATCTCCCACTTGCAATACCGAGCCTACTTCTTCGAGGTCGGTTTGAGATCTAAAACTGGACAATTCCTGTCGTAAAATAGCAGATATTTCTTCAGGTCTTACTTCAACCATAGGACTAAAAGATTACGTATGTTAATATTTTTTTATGTATTTATTTTCTACAAATTGCTTTTTCAGTTTCGCCAACTTGTGCGAAATACTAGAATCATACAATTTATCATCAAAAGTGAGAATAAAGCCTCCAATAAGGCTTGTATCTACTTTAGTCGTCAACTCGATGTTTTTTCTACCTGTATTTGCCAATACCATATGTCTCACCTTCGCCAATATCACACCATCTACAGGGACTGCTGTTGTCAATTCAGCAGTTGTGATACTTTTGTGTGTTCTGTATTGTTCGATGAAAGCATCTACCATTTCGGGTAAATAAGCTTCTCTTCGTTTCCGCAATACAATTCCCATAAATGCATTTGTAGTCTCACTGAAACTACTGCCGAACACTTTGGTAAGAATGGTTTGTTTTTTATCTGTATTGACAATTGGACTTTTTAGCAATAGTCTCAAATCATCGTTACTTGCCAAAGACTTGTCAAACAGTTCCACATCACCATGAACCGAAGCCAATTCTCCTCGTTCAATGGCTAAATCCATCAATGCCTTAGCGTATCTTGATGCTATTTTAGAAGCAGACATAATTTTTTCTTTGTGTTAATGTGTTGGAGTTTATTTTGTAAACATATCAGAGCTATAAAAGTAAATCATTACACTATCGCTTCAATACATTGACAACCAAACACAATTTAGTTTAGATTCAAGTTCTCTATTTCCTTGGCAACATAAGCTTCCTGTGCAGATACATCACTCAGCTCACGAGACAATAAATCTTTGGTTAGATCAATCGCAGATTGTCCAATCAAATTTTTCACCTCAATGATAGCCGCCATCTTCTGATTTTGAATATCAGCATTTGCAGCTTCCACAATTTTCACTGCTTCTTCTTTTGCTTTAGTGCGGGCCTCACCAATGATTTCATCTTTGATTTCCTTTGCTTCTCGAATAATGCGAGAACGCTCTTCTTTTGCGTCTTGCAATAATTTTTCGTGATCCGCTTTCAAGGAAGCCATTTCATCACGGGCAATTTCGGCTTGTTTCAAAGAATCTTCAATTCGACCCTCTCTATCCTTCAATGCCGTAGCAATAGGATTCCATGCTACCTTTCCCAATATAGTCCAAAGGATAACAAAAATCAGTACTGTCCAAAAGAAAATCCCTAAGTC
Organism: Chitinophagales bacterium; assembly: GCA_045105835.1. Lineage (GTDB taxonomy): Bacteria > Bacteroidota > Bacteroidia > Chitinophagales > UBA2359 > JAUHXA01. The sequence continues at coordinate 8,236 of JBGCDY010000760.1, read as the reverse complement.
GGGTGTTAGTAAAGATGCTAAAAATACCATTTTCACTTTCTATTTTTAATTTGTTGTATTTTTTTCAAAAAAGAAGAGAAACTGCTCTACCAACCATCCGTTGTAAGAGCAGTTTCAGGAGCTAAAATAACTTTAGTTCTTAACCGAATACGGCTAAAAGTCCAACAACGATGGCAAAAAGAGCTGCACCTTCAATAAGTGCTGCCATGATAATCATTTTACCTTGAATATCGTTACTTGCTTCAGGCTGACGGGCTACAGATTCTACAGCGCCTTTGCCGATTTGACCAATGCCAATACCAGCTGCGAGAGCTGCGATACCTGCTCCGATAGCTCCACCAAAAGCGGACATGCTACCACCAATTTGTAAAAGCAACATTGCTAATAAACCCATTTTGGTAAAAATTTATGGTGAAAAAAAAGAATTTCAATTTAATAGTAAATTGGGAGTGGATAAGAATCTATTGCATTAAATAGAACAACGGATTACAAGTCACTAATCAACCAATCACTATACTAATGATGCGGCTCTGCTACCGCTTGTCCGATAAATACCGAAGCCAAAACTGCAAACACGTACGCTTGTAAGGCTGCCACGAACAATTCCAATACGTTCATAAACAACATGAAAGCGCCTGACAAAATCGCAGTTCCCCATCCAGCTCCTTGACCTGCAAGGTTGGTAATCAAAAAGATGATACCTACTAAACTAAGAATGATAATGTGTCCAGCTGTCATGTTTGCGAACAATCGAATCATCAATGCCGCAGGTTTGATAAACATAGAAGCAATCTCAATTGGCACCAATATGATTTTTACCCATCCAGGTACACCAGGAGGATTCAACATGTGTGACCAATAATGTTTGTTTGCTGAAAATAGGATGATAATAAAAGTAATCAATGACAACGCTGCTGTCACCATAATATTACCTGTTGCATTCGGACTACCAATAGGAGACATCAAACCCAACATATTACAAATCCATATAAAGAAGAAAATGGTAAGCAAGAAAGGAAAATACTTCTCCCACTTGTCTCCCAGACCAGGTTTTGCTACCTCATCACGAACAAAACTCACCAAGATTTCGACCAAGTTTTGAATGCCTTTTGGAGCACGTTGGTTGGTCTTATAAGTTTTTGCTACATAAGAGAACAACAACAACATAATCAATGCTGCCAACAACATTGTAGCTACAACTTTAGTGATAGAGAAATCATAAAAGCTGGAACGGTTGATTTCGTACTCTTTCCCTTTGTAAGATGCGTGAGACACGTCTCCATGTCCTACAATCTTTACTTCATGAGAACCATCTTGTGGAAAACTGGCATCATCTACGTACTTCAATACGCCATGATCCAATACATAACCATTGTAGGAATTGTGTCCATGATGAAACACGCTGGACGAGAAGAAATCAAGCCCTTTTTCAGGATGGTAAGCGATACAAGGCAATGGAATAGAGAAGTCACCAAACAGGTGCCATTCATTCGCATCCGCAATGTGGTGCATGATCATGTCACCTACATTAAAAGCCTCTTTTTCACCATGATTTGCATGGTCATCCCCTGCAAATACATTTTGTCCCAAAAAACTCACAAGGAATAGCGATACAATCGCTAATAACCTGAATAACTGCATATTTTTCATTTTTTAGTCATGCACTCTTTTCAATTCTCACTATTCAATTTGTTTATTGAAGTGTGAGAGATGAAATTTACTTTCGTTTTCAGGCTGCAAAGGTACAGATTAAAAATTATAAAAAGAAAGGCAGTTTGTTTTTTTAATCATAAGGAATAGAAAAGCTGGACTGCAATCAAGATTAGACAGCAGAAGTTTTGAAAACTTCCATTGTCTTCAATATAAAAGACACTTCAAAAAATTGGTCTCTAAAACTCATATGCTCCAATATCTGGCATTTCATCTCTCATCTTACCTTCGGCATCCAATTCGACTGCTTCAAAAGGAATCACGCCATTCAACAAAGCATCAAACTCCTCTCTTGTCAAACCTTTGTTGATAATCGGAGAATTTGGGTTGAGGCGCAAATCAAAGTCATCTATATTGAAGAAGTAATCTGCAAACAAAGTATCCTGTACGCCAAATCCGTCTTGAAAAATACAATTATTAAAAGCAGGGTTGTCCCTGTCTATACCTGTACGAATCAAACAGTTATTGAATTTTAAATCATAATTTGCTCCTTCAAGCACAACTGTATCCTGTGCAATCTCTTCTTCAACAGCCGCTCCCAATCCATACAAAACACTATTGTAGAAGCGGGTGTCCATATTGTAAACAATTCCAGCCCTTGCATCCACATTGTTGGTCAATAAAATCGGCTGTTCGTGACCGATATAGCGGGTAGCAGTATTCACAAACGTACAATGAGCAAACTTGTAATTTCCTCCACGCAATAGCCATAAATTATTGAAGGCACAATTGTAAACCACCGTATTCAGTCCCAAAATGGTATTGTTGCTTCCTACAATTCCCCAACCAACATCTCGAATCGTACTGTTTTGGATGATGAGTGTTGCAGCCTCAGAAGGAGGACCAATATTCGCAAAAGTATCTACGACTACGCCAAAGAGTGCATTGCGAATCAATGCGCCATTGATAAAATTCTCCTTGCTACCAGGACTTAATACAATCCCAAACCATTGTCCTGGAATGCGTTGGTAAAACTCAGTTCCAAACTTACTATCCAACCGAGTACCCTGAAAACGAACAACATCAGCACTGTCCACTCCCCCATTTACCTGCAATGAACCCTTGACAATCAAAGCCGCTTGATTGTGCAAATACACTTGTGCTCCTGCTTCGATTGTCAAACTGCAATCAGGTGATACCACCAAGCTATCTGTAATCACATACGGCAAATCTCGTGTCCAAACGGCATCACAAACCACCGCGCCATTGGGTGAATCAGGTCCGTAAAAATTGGCATTTTGTCCCCAAGCCTGCAATCGAACTTTTTGTTCATTGCCGTTGATGGTAAATAGAATAGAATCTTCTACCACAAAAGGAGTCGCTGCACTACCAGGGTCAATGGTCACCTCTGCAAAAATATACAAACTGTCGTCCGCCCATATTTCTACATCTCGTGCATCTGTAGTCGGCGTACCGTCTATGTTCAAACGAAAAAAGGACTCTTCTCCTCCTCCCAAACTAATCGAAGATACTTGGACACGTTTGTCACTACGATTGTAAATCTTCAATTCTTCGGTAGCCGAACCCATCGTGACAAAAACGGTATCAAACTTTAAAGTATCTTTATCAAAATCAAGCATTGCATTGGGGTCGTCAGAAATCACCTCATCTTTGGCACAAAAGCTAAAAATGCTGCACATACACACGACCATCAATAAATAGCAATACTGCCGAATCCATTTTTTCATAAGGTTTGGATATTGGAATTTTTAAAAAATTGCGAAACTAAAGGTGCAAGCTTTAACGAATTAAACATTGATTTGGTGGGGCAAAGCTACTCAGAAAAAGAATATCATTGTCTGCTATCCTTCTCATCTTTTCATTTTTTGGTTGCCAATATTCTTAAAACAACATTTAGAGTCCCAGCGACCTCAATGTATCTGGGTTGAAGCCTCCAACTGGCAATTCATTCGCTACTTGATATTTGAACAAGGCATCCTTCATTGGCTGCGAAAGCACACCATCCATCTCACCAGGGTCATACCCTTTCCTCCTCAAAGCCTGCTGTACTTGCAGCACTTGAACATTGGATTTGATTGAAGTTGGTTTAGAGCTTGCAGGTTTCATGGTCACTGGAGTCGGAGGAGTAAAATTCTCTGTTTCTTCTAAGACAATGTTTTCTTCATTTTCAACATTCTGCATTAGTACTGCTTTGATTTTTTTGCTAAAACCCAAGCCACTCAAGTTGTTTTTGCGCAAAAAAGTCTGGTAGGCAACCCTCGTTTTGGGGCCTAAAATGCCGTCAATTCCTCCTACATCAAATCCTTTTCTGTCCAAAACCTCCTGCAATCTATTGACATCAAAATCCATATTTTTCACTCCAAGAGCATTGAGTGTACTCGAAGACCTATCCCCTACCTTGAGGTTGTTACTCTGCTGAAAAGCAGCCAAGGCTCGAAGTGTTTCGGCGGTCATTTCTCCGTTTATACGCCCTGTCTGATAATTGTTTAGGTACAAAATCACCTGCAATTTTTCGATTACAGATGCATCTTCATAAAGCCTACTATCTCCACCTGCTGTAAATTTCTGAGGCTTTGAAGTATTTGTACTGACAATGTCATTTTTTATTGTTTTTTGACTTGTTGTTTTTGTACCTTTACAACTCCACAACATCAATATCCCACCTAAAAACAATACATAAACAAATTTATTCATAACAAATGAGTTTGGTTTACGTTAAAATAATGGTAAACATCAACCACGAAACTACTTTTTTTCTGTAAAAGAAACAATATTAAAATATGTGGCATAGTAGTTGATATTTTTCAAATAAAAAATTCAATTGCAATATTTTTGTCAAATTATTAAATGATAAGAATTTGCCTGTTCTTAAATGTATATCCTAACCCCTTCGCACTGATGAAAGAAAACAAAACAATCGAAATATTATTGGTTGAAGATAACCCTGGTGATGTAAGACTCACAAAGGAAGCATTAAAAGAGGGTTCTATCCCATCTAATTTGAATGTTGTAATGGATGGTGCAGAAGCCATTCTCTATCTTCAAAAAGATAGCAAATATGAGGACAGACCCCGTCCAGATTTAATTTTGTTGGACTTGAACCTTCCTAAAAAAGATGGAAGAGAAGTATTATCAACCATCAAGAACGATCCTAGTTTAAAGCGAATTCCTGTGGTTGTACTGACTACTTCTAACGCTGAAACGGATATTTTGAAGGCTTATGACTTGCATGCCAACTGCTATATTACAAAACCTGTTGACTTCAATAAGTTTATTGAAGTGATTATTGCAATTGAACAATTTTGGCTAACAATGGTAAGGTTGCCTTCCGAAATTCAGTAAAATGCCATTCAATAAATAATTGGACAAAAAACTTTAGGGATTTAATATTTCATAGCTACACCCAAAATAAATACAAAACTCGAAATTCAAGCTAGATGGAAAGAATTCAAATACTACTTATAGAAGACAATCCAGGAGATGCTAAACTCGTGGAAATTTTCCTTCGTGAATCTACTTCAATAGATTTTGACTTGGTTCATGCGACTCGCTTATCAGAAGGACTGGGGCATGTCAAAGACGGAAAGCGTTTCGACATCTTGCTCTTGGACTTGAGTTTACCTGATAGTTCAGGTTTTGGCACACTTACCAAGGCTATTGAAGGAGTTCCTCATACGCTTTCTATTATTGTCCTCACAGGATTGGATGATGAAAGCGTGGGTGTGAAAGCGGTAAAGATGGGTGCTCAGGATTATTTGGTGAAAGGTCAAATCGATACCAGTTCTCTTACCCGCTCGGTATTGCATGCCATCGAAAGACGGCGTATGCAATTGAAAGTTGAGGAAAGTGAGCAAAGGTTTCGTCATGTTTTTGAAGACTCTCAAGATGCCATTTACATCACGACTCCTGAAGGCAAGTTCTCTGACTTCAATCAGTCACTTCTCAAGATGTTTGGATACACAAGAGAAGAGTTTATCGTTCTGACCAAGGATTCTTTGTTTGACGACAGTGCTACTTTGAACGCATTCAATGAAGCATTGGATCAGACAGGTGTGGTAAAGGACTTTGAAGCAAGACTTAAACGTAAAAATGGTTCCGTTCTTGATTGTTTGTTTACCTCCACTGCTTGGAGTTCTGCTGATGGTGATTTGACAGGCTATCATGGGATGATCCGAGATATTACCATTCGAAAAAAAACACAAGAGCTGGAAAAGGCTAAGCAGGTAGCAGAACGCTCTGCAATGCTTAAAGGACAGTTCTTAGACAATATGAGTCACGAGATTCGCACACCTATGAATGTGGTGATTGGGATGACTCACCTTCTGGAACATACTCCCCTGACCCACAAACAACAAGAATACATACGTGCATTGAAGTTGTCTGCGGACAATCTATTGAAGCTTATCAACAGCATTCTTGATTTCTCCAAAATTGAAGCGGGAAAACTGGAATTGGAATTGCAACCGATTTGCATCCAAGATTTGATTCAAGATTTGGTACAGCAGCACAAATTCAAAGCAAAAGAACAAAAAATCAACTTGTTTACCCAATTGGACGTCAGCTTGCCTGATAAAGTAATTGGAGATTCAGTTAGGCTCTATTCTGTGTTGAACAATTTGGTGAGTAATGCCATCAAATATACAGACAAGGGTGAGGTATTGATACGTGTGGAAGTGATGGAGGAATACGGTGAGTTTGCAGAAATCAAATTTGCAGTACGTGATACAGGGATTGGTATTCCTGATGAAAAGAAAGCAAGTGTGTTTGAGAGCTTTGAACAAGCACATGGTGTGAACAATAGAGGTGGTACAGGCTTGGGTCTGAGTATTGCCAGCAAGATTGTAGAATTGTTTGGGGGTAAAATGACCCTTGAAAGCGAATATGGCAGAGGTTCTACTTTTGGTTTCAACATCAAATTTGAAAAATACATTGAATCTGAATATGCAGTAGTGACCAATGATTCAAAAGGTTCTACTGAGCGAGACGATGTTTCGGTTTATACTTCTGACAACCATGTAAAGCGTGTAAGTGCTCAAGAGGTGGTGATGGAGACTCGTGAGAAAATTGATATTTTGTTGGTGGAAGACCACAAACTGAATCAATTGGTGGCAACGGACTTAATCAAAAAATGGTCACCAAATGTGAATTTGCAGATTGCGGATAATGGTCGAATAGCGATTGATATGCTCAAAGAGTTTTCGGCTTATGATGTCATTCTGATGGATATTTCAATGCCTGAAATGGATGGTTATGAAACGACTAAATACATCCGAAACAAATTCCCAAGTCCAACGAAAGACATTCCAATCATTGCGATGACGGCTCACGCATTTAAGAAGAATGCACAGAAATGTTTTGACATTGGCATGGATGAATTCGTGGCGAAGCCTATCGACCCCAATGTATTGTTCAAGAAATTAAGCAAAATATTGGCGGACAAATTGAGTGCTATTTCTCAGGACTTTAGCACCAATAGAGGCACGGCTCCTAAAATGGCTCCTAAACCTCAACCTAAGGAGATTCAAAAAATCATCAACTTTGAATACCTCGATACCTTAACAGGCGGGCAAGTGGATGTCAAAATCACTTTCTTAGAGACCTTGATACGAGATATGCCCAAAGAGGTGGAGATTTTGATTGATGATTACGAACGTAGGTATTGGGACAAGGTCAAACAATCGGCTCACAAATTGAAATCTACGTGTGGTTATCTGGGCTTAGAGGCAAATGTGGAACTGTGTAGAACGGTAGAAAATAATGCCTGGGAGCAGAAAAATTTAGATAAGATTGGTGAACAAATTAAAAAAATTGACGAAGTTTGTAAGATAGCACACGAACAACTTAAACATGAGTTGGCTAACTTAACACAAACTGCGTAACAAGAAATAAGGCAAATTCAAATAAAAAACTCAAATGCAAATTCAAACAATACTTTATAGATTAAGTAACTTGCATTTTAGAAATAACTGATTCAATATTTTGGTTTGCCTAAAATTTAGAGAAACCTTATTCAAATTAGAAACATAAATAAATCATACCAATGAAAATTATAGTTGTAGATGACGATGTCATTATGTTGCAGGCTATCAAAACGATGCTGACTAAGGAAGGCTATGAAGTTTTTGCAACAACAGATGCAGAAGATGCACTGGATACCATTCAAGAGGAAGAGTTTGACTTGGTGATTTCTGACATCATGATGCCTTATATTTCAGGTATTGAGTTGTTGAGTGCCATCAAGAAAATCAACAAAAAAATTCCTATCATTATCGTGTCTGCACTGGACCAAAAAGAAGTCATTTTGACGGCTTTCCAAGAGGGTGCGGAAGATTTTGTAAAAAAACCAATTAGCCTTAGTGAATTGTTGCTGAGAGTGAAACGGGTTTTGGGACAGGGATAGGAAATATTCCTATGAATGAAAATTCAAATGGGAATAAAAATCAAAATAACACCTTCAATATCCGTTTTCTACGAAATAATATTGACGAATTTATTTTTCAACGTATTCTCAAGACAAGATTAAATGTAAATGCAAGTTCAAAAATTTGAGCTTGCATTTTTTTTT
>JBGCDY010000759.1:0-6249 GCA_045105835.1 Chitinophagales bacterium | reverse complement strand
GCTTTTGCATTCGCAATCGCTTCTCCACCTGTGATGTCTTTGGTTCGGGGCTTGGGCGGAATTTCCGTTCTGACGGTGTATTTGTAGGGCAGGTAGTCAATGCCTTCAAGGGTGAAAGTGCTGGTGTCGGTGATGACTCTTAGGGGAGTTGTTTTTGCAGCAGGCTTGCTTTTCTGATTGGGCGTTTCATTGCAGGCAATGAGCAGAAAAATACTGCTGAGAACCAATAAGCAAAGGGTAAATGTTTTTTTCATTTAAAAGTTGTTTTGAGGTTTGATATATGGTTTTGGATGACAGAGTAGGGAAGAGAGAAGCAAGAATTAGCGGTTAGTATTTGAGATTTTTTTTTTGACAAAGATTTGATTATCAAATTATTCATATTGATTGTGTTTCCCACTTCCCACTTCCCACTTCCAAAGTCTATTCTACCACAGGAGTATAATAAAAATCGCTCAATCGTTTGAACATTCCTTCAAAGGTTCTTCGTTGAATCAACACAAAATCCTTTCCACCATTGACAAACGCAAAAAAGCGGTCCACATCATAAGGCACTGCTTTGCCTTGCCCATCTATTTGTGCTTTACTTCTGCGATTGAGGGGCATATAGTGGATGGTGATTTCCTTGCTTTTCCCACTTTTGGTTTGGATATTGATTTTGGTAAAAGGCTTTGAAGCTTTCACAGAATCAATCCGAGGATAGCCATTCTCAAAACCCTCCAAATTCACCTTCTCAAAGCTGCTTAGAAATTTGACCAAGACAGGTTTGTTCAATTTGTCGGCAGCATTGATAGCCATTTTTCCGCCCAATGACTCGACCACAAAAGAATCCGCCACCGCTTTGACTTCAAAAGAAGACTCTTCAAAATGTGGATATTCCACACGTACACTTGCCAAGTCAGAAGCTCGAAAATCCATTATCATTCTGTCTCGCCATGTTTCTGGAACAGTAAAAAATCGGGTCATCAAATGCCCTTCAAGCCCCAGTAAATGCACCACATAAGGGTCGTCCGTACCTTCAAGCATCATGTAAGTACCTTTGAGGGTGTGTGGCGTACCTCCCAACAAATATACCTTTGAAGCTTCGTTTGGATTGTCCTTGAAGATGGAAACCCGTCGAACAGGATTTTCAAAATTTTTCATCACCGCAGGATAAGCATCTTTCCCAACAGGGTATTTTACCTGCAATTTAGTGAGGGTTTGTAAGAGGCGTTGAATGGCATCTGGACGGGCTTTGTAGCCTTGGTTGACGACCCAAAGAGCCTCTTTTTTATCCAATTGCAGTTTGCGCCCTTCATTGTCTTCAATGATGACCTTGGTCACGCTTGCCGTGTCTTCTAAAGTGAAAGCTGTCGTCGTTTTATTGAGCGTATTTGTTTCGATTCCATTGATTCCAAACCATGCAGCAAGTACAATGGCTAAGAAAACGAGCAGATATAGTAGGGTTTTGTTCATGTCTTTTTTGAAGATGAATGGTTAATATTGGAAAAATTCCAGAAGTTCATTGACATTATTCTATGACAAAATTCATCCATTTACATCAGTGAGACTACAGTAGTTTCTAAAACTACTGTAGTCTTTATAAGTAACGGTAAAAAATAACCTGAACGATTTTTTAGCTAACATACCCCAACCCCTTTCAAAAGGGGAATTAAGATGTTCATTTATTTTTTTCTTATTACTAAGCACTATAAAAATTGTCAAATATTGTTTCGTAAAGAATTGATATTGAAGCGTATTTTTAGTTCCTAAGAAGCATATTTCCGCTTCCGAATAAAGTTGTAGGCAATTCCGAAAATCAACAACAGTAAAAGCGGAACGCCAATGTTAATCCCTTGCCAAAAAGACTGTTCAGCTTTGACCCTCGCATTGTCTAATAATCTTAGTTTGATGTCTTTGGAGCGGGCTGCAATAATGCCATTTTCATCTGTAAGCCATTCGATTGCGTTTTGAATAAAGGCTTTGTTGGCATAGCTTTCTTTGGTGAATTTGTAGTAGCCCAAAGGGCTTACTCGGCTATTGACAGGGTCATAATCATTGCGAATAATATCTCCATCCGAAATCACCACCATACGTGTCGGTTTGCTTTCTTCCAAAAAAGATACCCCTTCAATGGTGTCAATCATGGCAATCGTTTCGGCGGCCAAGCGGTTTTTGAAGGGAGAGGAGAAGACACCTTCCAATGCGACTGCAACAGGTTGTGGCCCCGCATTGAAGCGAGCATCATCTACTTGACGGTTTTGACGCACATCATTGACATTGACCTGAATAGGGGCTTCCATCACCCGACTTCGAGGACTGGTAGTCATCAAAACAGTTTTCTCAATATCCGCTTGGGTTGCGATGGTGTCAATTGTCGCCACAAACTGCCCAACGACTGCATTGAGGTTTTTGGTGACAGGATGTTCATCGTTTATTAGGTTGAGAATCGGAAAATAAGGCCAAGGAAAGAGGCGCATTTGTCGGGCATTTCCAAATTGGTCTGTGCCTACGGTCAATGGTATTTGGGTGCATTGAAGGTCTTGCACCAAATCAAAATTGACCCGTACCCCATAGCGAAACAGTTGGTCTTCAATATTCAAACCATAATCTATGGCAATGAACCGACCATCCCGATTTTGCATACTGTCCAAACTCGTTGCCATGTTTTCGACGAGCCAAAGCACCCGTCCACCATTCATGATGTATTGGTCGATTTTGAATTTGTGAACATCACTAAACGGTTTGGTTGGTCGAGCGATGATGACAGCATTGAAGCGAGGTGGAATATAGAGTTCTTGGGTGATATCAAGGCGATTCACCACATAATGGTTTTCGAGAGTAGCCGTCATATCCCCTACTTCAGGCGCAGAAAGTTCGCCATGTCCTTCCAAAAAAGCCAAGGCAGGTTTGGTCGGTCGACGGAGTTTTTGGATAGCATTGGCGATGTTGTATTCAATCAGTGCAACAGAATTGTTGAGCACCTGTTGAGGGCCTTGGTTGAGCTGTTCGAGCAACAAAGGCACAGCCAATTCCCTACCTTTGTAGGTGATAATCATCCCTGGAAAAAGAATACTTTCCGAACCATCTGGCTCAAAAACACGGGTAGGTTCCAGTCCTTTTTCGGAGAATTGTTTGATGATGGCTTTGCGTTCCTGCACGGAGCTTCCTCCAATGGGGTCGATGAATTCGTATTCAATATTGTTGCCCGCATAGGCTCTGAATTCATTGAGCATGTCCAAAGTCCCGTTTTGCAGCCGTCTGAATCCCGCATTGAGTTCCCCCTCCAAATAGACCCGCACATATACGACATCGTCCAAATCAACCAGCAAATCTTGGGTAGCATCGGTCAATGTAAAACGCCCCTCTTTGGTGAGGTCAAAGCGTTGGTAAACCGTTGAAGACAATACATTTACTGCAATGAGGATTGCGAGTAGAATGATGACTTGAAGTATGGCTTGTTTTTTATTTTGCATCTAAATTGTTGATAGATTTTTTTATGGTTGAATTGCTTGATGGTTGAATTGTTTTATGGTTATACTGTTTTATTGCTCTTAACAATAAATCCATAAAACTCACCACTTCCTACTCTCCAAAACAGTTTTGGTGAGCAAGATAAAAATAGAAATAAAGGAAAAGAAGTACACAATATCTCTGGTATCTATTACACCTCGGCTGATAGAATTGTAGTGCGAATTGATGCCAATTAGCTCCACGATGTTGTCAAAAGTGGCGTAAAATATGTTGAGTTTGCTAAGATAGTCGAAGGCTTGGAAGAAAAAGAAACAGAGGAATACTGCCAAGATAAATGCCACAATTTGATTGGAAGTAATGGCGGAAGCGAAAATGCCAATGGCAACAAAACAGGCTGCCAACAAAAACAATCCAATATAAGAACCCCACACTGCACCCGTGTCAATATTCCCAACTGGCGCACCCAAACTGTAAATGGTGTAGAAGTACAGGAGTGTGGGAATGAGCGCAAAAATGACCAACACAAAAGAGGCAAAGTATTTACCCATGATGATTTGGAAGTCGGTAATTGGTCGTGTTGCAAGCAATTCAATGGTGCCGCTTTTGATTTCCTCTGCAAAGGAACGCATCGTGATAGCGGGTATCAAAAACATGAATATCCAAGGTGCCAAAATGAACAAATAATCCAAAGTCGCATAGCCATATTGCAGCAAACTGGTGTCTGGAAATATCCATAAGAACAGCCCCGTGATGAGAAAAAAGACCGCCAATGCGATGTAACCTATCAGTGAGCTGAAAAAAACGTTGATTTCTTTGAGGAATATTGTGAACATGTATCAGTGAAAATCTAAATGAAAATCTGAATTACTCCAATTTTGAACTGCAAAAATAGGGATATGTTGCGATTTTCCCCAAATACTTTTTTGGGCATTTATCGGTAAGAAATATCATGCTCTGCTTTGATGAGGTAAGAGAGAATCAGGAAGCAAGAATTGAGGGTTTAAATAATTGATAATGAATAAATTAGATTTCGGGTAATTTTTAGCCAGTGAGCTTTGTATTTGAATTTGCACTTTGCATTTGAGTTTTTCCTCCCGTTTCTCATTTACAAATGACTCGCACAAGCCAAGGTCACAATACTCAAACGTGTATTCTCGACCTCCAATATTTGCCGAGCGCAAGCTTCCAAAGTTGAACCCGTCGTCACCACATCATCCACAAGCAAAATATGTTTGCCTTCCATTTGTTCCGCATCCGCTACTTCAAAAATATTCTCGACATTCTCCCAACGCTCCAAATGGTCTTTTCGGGTTTGCGTATTGCTAAAAACAACCCTTTGGAGGGCATCAGGTGACCACGGAACATTCATCGTTTTGGATAGTCCTTCTGCAAACACATCACTTTGGTTGTAGCCCCTCCGCTTTTTCTTTGTGGGATGCAATGGCACAGGGACAATCAATTCTATATCTTGAAAAGCAGGAGCTTCCAACAATTTCTTGCCATACATCTCACCGATTTTGACTCCAACCTCTTGTTGACCATGATACTTCAAGTTGTGAATCAGATTTTGCACCTTCGAGCCTTTGGTGAAGTAATAAAAGGCTGCTGCATTTTGGATAGGCAGTTTGCCCCAAAAATGTTTGGCTACATGATTGTCGGGTTCGTGGTGAAAATTGGTTTGTGGCAGTCCGTGACGACAATGCAAACAGATGACTTCTTCGTGCAACTGCAAGCCACGATTGCAGGCAGCGCAAGTTTCGGGATAGAGGAGATTGATGAAGTCTCCCAACCAAGTTTTGGAGATGTTCATGGAATTGGTTAGTTTAAGTTGTGTAAAATGGAGGGCTTGGGCGATTCTTAAAAATACGGTGAAATTTGGATTTATGGAAGGAAATGGAGTATTTTGTAACAAACAAATTTTATGAAAACCCTCCGACAACCTCTTTTCATCCTTGCATCCATCTTGTTTCTCTTCAATCAGTTAGCCGAATCCCAACAAATCTTCCTTCCTTACATCCACGCCTACTTAGACGACCTTCTTTGTTTTCCAATTGTCTTGCCCCTCATTCTATTTTTCCTCCGCAAAATTTACCGAATCCCCAACTATCAATTAAGCACTGCTCAAATAGCCTTTGGAGTCCTTTATTTCGTTGTAGTCTTTGAAGGCTTACTACCTTATTTTTGGGAAGATTATACTGCTGATGTTTGGGATGTAGTGGCTTACACTTTTGGAGCAGTGATTTTTTGGAAATGGATGCAGAAATGAGTTCTCCTTATTAACTGTTGTCAAAGTTTTCAAAAAAAGCTCAAAAATGCTTATATTCCGTCAATTGAACCATGAGAAAAATACAAATGTTTACCAGAATATACTTGCTGTTGTCCTGTTGCTTGATTTTTCAAATTCTACAAGCAACAAATTGCTATCAAATATGCCTTGAAAGTGAAATTACCACCTTCAATTGGTGTCCTCAAACTGAAATGAACCCACCCCTTACCTACCGAGGTTTCGGCACAAGCTATCCCAAGAGGGGATTTCTTCACTATATACGAGATTCCCCTCCTTGGAGGGGTTGGGGTGGGTTTGAGTAATAAAAGCAGTCAATGTGCGAGCCTATAATATACCCGATGAGCTTTCAAATGTAAAAATAGAAAGGCTTGTATTGACTGGGAAAATTGATAAACAGGGAATCAAAAGAATTAAGAAAATGTTTCCTAAAACAAAAGTTGTGATAAACGGTAGGTGAGTTTCTCTACTACTTCAAATCCCAACTCTGTTCCATGATCTCCATCAACGCCTCC
>JBGCDY010000758.1:0-2655 GCA_045105835.1 Chitinophagales bacterium | reverse complement strand
CGCTCGTAGGTACCACCCGATACTTCAATCATGTCCATGCCTTCCTTCGCCAACAACTGAATCACCTCCAAAGATTCCTCTTCGGTAAATGCGCCACGCTGAAAATCGGCAGAATTGATTTTGATGCCAATCGGAAAATCTGCCCCTACTTTGGCTCGGATGTTTCGGTAAATCTCCAAGACAAAACAGGTTCGATTCTCCAAAGAACCGCCCCATTTATCGGTACGAAGGTTGGTGAGGCTCGACAAAAATTGACTCACCAAATAGCCATGCGCTCCGTGAATTTGTACACCTTTGAAGCCTGCTTTCTTTGCCACCAATGCCGTTCTACCAAAGCCTTCGATGAGTTCCCAAATTTCGGCTTCGGTCAAAGGGCGAGGCTTTTTGAAGAAGCCTTTCATAATCGGTAACAATACATCCGAAGGGCTGACCACTTCTTTGTTGAACTTTGGAGCTTGCCGCCCAGGATGGTTGATTTGCATCCAAAGATGTGTGCCATTTTCTTGGGTCGCCATCGCCCATTGGGTCAATTCGGTTAAGTATTTTTCATCTTCAATGACTACATTGTGTGCTTCTCCAAGGGCTTTGGAGTCCATCATCACATTGCCCGAAATAAGGATTCCCGCACCGCCTTTGCCCCACGTTTCGTAGAGGCGAATGATGCGGTCAGAGGGTCTGCCGCCTTTATCGGCGTTGTTTTCGCTCATGGCGGATTTGACGATTCGGTTGGGAATCGTGACTCCGCAAGGGAGTGTGAAGGGTTGGTTTATTTGGTTCATTTGTGGGTGGTTATTGTTAAATTTTGTTGAGTATATCTCTTGCTTTTGGCAAAACAATTTTCCCTTCTTGGTGAAGTTTTACCGCTTCCAAAGCTTGCTTAATATTCGCTAAAATGTCTTTTTTAATTTCGCTCATCGTTCCACTCAAATGTCGGCGAACCATAAAGGTGTCGCCGAATTTTCGTTAATATTAACTATTACTTCCCAATCGAAATCAAATTCGCAAACAATCGGTAAGCCCCAGCGACACCAGCAGGCAATTCTCTAAACCAAGAATAGCCCGAATAAATGTAGTAGCCCTCACCATATTTCGCCACCAACAAGCCACCATCCAAAGGTTCTTCATTGGGGTCATTGCTCGACAAAATCGCTTCAAAGTTGTCGTCCCATTCATTCGGAAAATACAAACCACGTTCTTGCACCCAACCGTCAAAATCGGCAGAAGTGATTTTATTCGGTGTATTCAAAACAGGATGTTCGGGCTTCAAAAAGCGCACTTCTGATTCTTCAACAGCCACTCGGTCACGAGATAGTTTCAAAGGGTAAGGCGCAATGTCTTCTGTCACCAAACGATGGCTCGTATTGTACTGCACCATCACCGTACCGCCCTGCTTGACATATTCCATCAACTCCTTGTTTTTGAACTTCAAAGCATCCACTGTATTGAAGGCACGAATACCCACGATAACGGCATCAAATTGCGCCATTTTTTCGGCTTCCATGTCCTTCTCCTCCAATAACGTCACTTGATAACCAATCTATTCCAAGCTTTCGGGAATCGCATCTCCTGCACCCATGATGTAGCCAATTTTCTCGCCCTTTTTCTTCAAATCAACCCGCACAACCTTTGAAGTGGCGGGCATCAAAATCGTTTGGGTTGGGATGTGGTCGTATTCCATCACAATCATTTCATCGCTAAATGGTTCCATCGTGCCACTTATTTTTTTTTTTTTTTTAATTTCTCCTACGCTTTGGTTTTTGGGTGGAATCAATTCAAACTCAAAGGTTTTTTCTTCTCCTTTTTGCTGCAAATCGTATTTGAAGGCTTCAATTCTTGTTTTCCAGCCTTCGGGAATTTCAAGGGTAATCACCCCTGCTGCATTCTCCTTACCTGCTTTCACAACCACTTTCACAATTTGTGCTTCATCGTTTGGATACAAAAAGACCTTTTCCGCAATAGCAACTGATACAGGAGGAATGAATTCAAAAGGTCGATATGTTTCACCTTTTACTGGGTCGTTTTTCTTAAAAACTACTTCTGTTTCATAGTCGATAGCCGTACCTGCAATATCCAAAACATACTTTACTCGAAACTGTCGAGGCGTACTCGGTAGTCCTCGCAAAGTTTGGTCAGGAACGCTGTACATCCCCAAACTCGCATCTTTGTTGAGCCAATAAGGAGTTGTTGAAGGCATGTTTGTAGGAATTTTTAAGCTCTTGCTAAATGAAAAGCCTTGATTTTTCTCCAATTGAGTATTTACACTGCTGTCCAAACCCATCGGCAAGTATTGCACACTTTTGAGCGTTACGGGCGCATCCGAACGGTTGATGGCTTCCATACTCAACTCTATTGTTTGTCCTTTTGTAGCAGAATAATCACTGGCAGCAGCCTCCAAATACATTCCCAAACAAGCTTTGATGACCTCTTTGATGTCCTTTGTTTTGACTTCTCTCCAATAGTTGTCTTCCAATTTTTGGATGAGTTTGAAAGCTTCTAATAATTTCGGAACACTCATAGAAGGGTCATTTGCATCGAAATTGTCTCGAACAGATGCCAAAATTTTGCCGATTGCAGCTCCACGCTTCAATCGTGACCAGTTTGTATTGATGCCCCAAAGTGGGTCATTGTCTGCTGGTTTTTCGCCATTGATAAACT
>JBGCDY010000757.1:0-2368 GCA_045105835.1 Chitinophagales bacterium | reverse complement strand
TGGCATTTGCCTATCATTTGGACAACACAACAAACAAATTTGTTTCAGAAACTATTTTTGCAGCATTGACGGATGAAGATGCTTTGACTTCAAAAGTATTTGAAGGTTTGGAGATTCCATTGAAGGATGTTTTTCCCAAATAGATAAGTATCTACCACTTCAACTGTTGACAAAGTCTGCGACTGTTGTCAAAGTTTTGTTATTTGGAAAACCTTGACAACGCCCAATGGGTTTGGCAACGGTTGAAACGGTCAAAGCATCATTTCAGGCACTTTATTCCCCTACAAAAAAGCCCCCGCAGTTCTATAATTTCCCGCCGAAACCATACCATGTTGTGCCACGACCTGTATATCTCGCATCAACTCCTCCAATTTATGGTTTTCCCAAATGGCAGAACCACCAGCCAAGCGATACGCACCACTGACTACTTCTTCCGCCAATTGAAGAGAATGACAAGCCGCCAATCGTATTTTGGCTTTGGAATCAATGCTGCACAAGCCTTGTTTTGCCTCCAATTCTGCTTCTGCAATCGTATTTTGAAAAAGAGCCATTGCAGCCCAATAAGTGCCTTGCAGTTTTCCGAATGCCACTTGAATCGCTTCCTTTTGCGCTAATTTTTTGCCCGTACCAAAAGGACTCTTCACCTGTGCCAAAGTGTTGATTTCCTCCAATGCACGTTTTGCCAATCCCAAACCTACCGAAGCGACTGCCAAAGAAAGTGCGCCCAAAAAAGAAAAACGGTACAAGGGTGCATCTATCGTGGCTTGCGCCAAAGGGAAACGACTCCAACGCTTGTTGGGAATGAATGCTTTCTTTGCGCTGTAGTCAATGCTGTGCGTGCCTTTCAAGCCCAAAACCCGCCAATTGTCGTGCATCTCGATTTCACCTGCTTCAAAAAAAACGAGCGCAGTCCCGACCATTTTTTCGCCTTCCATCAAGCCTACACCGCCCACGATATGGCTGCAATGTGTGATGCCCGAACCCCAAGACCACCTGCCACTGACCTCCAATCCTCCCTCTACTTTTCGGGCCATTCCTGCGGGGGCTGCAAAGCCTCCAACCATCGCCTGTGAATCTCCAAAAAGCAGTGTTGCCATTGAAGGAGGTAGGAAGCCTGAAAACAAAGAGCTGCAACCTGTGACACCGATTACCCAAGCCAATGAAGCATTGTGGTAAGCAATGGATTGAAGCATTTGAGTGACTTCCGAAACGCTTGCCTGTTCGCCACCATATTCTTTGGCAGCCCATTTTTTGACAAGCCCCAAATCTTTGACTTTTTGGATGAGGTCTTTGGGGATATTCCGCAAAGATTCGATTTCAGCTTTTCTGTTTTCGGCTTCTTGGGCAAGGGAAATGATGGGATTGATTGGCATTGGAATTTATTTTGGAGGTATAAAATTTGCTGCCCAAAATACATTTTTTTATTGGAATGCTTGAAGTGTTTGTCGCCTGAACTGTTGATAAAGTTTTTACTTCAATTTTCGTGGAATCCGCAACAGTATTTCATTGCTAACTCTTCGGTAAGCAGACATCACGATTAAGCGCATTCGCTGGAATGGAATCTTCTTTTGGAAGATGAAAAGGATGCCCATAACAAGAAAGCAATAGAAAGTGAAGCTAAATTGAAATGTATTCACCACAGCTTGGTAGGCGATAGGGTAGAGGCGTTTCATTCTTAGGTCGATGTCATTGACGCTCACCTCTCCGTCGTGGTTTTCGTCCAGTCCGCTGTTTTTTTGATAAGTCGAGCTGGGGCTGCGGTAGAGTACGAATGTGGCATCTTGACCGACTGCTACGGGATACAAAATAGATAAATACAAGTCGGTGATATTTTCAAAACTCACCTTTCTGGTTTTTTGAACTTCTCTTAGGTATTCATAGACATAATCGAGTTGTTGAATATGGTTTAGGTTTCGCATTTGTTCTACGGTGATGTCCATATGGATGGCAGTCGTAGGCAAAAACTGAATCAAACCCGTTGCGCCACTGCCTTTAAAATT
Organism: Chitinophagales bacterium; assembly: GCA_045105835.1. Taxonomy (GTDB): domain Bacteria; phylum Bacteroidota; class Bacteroidia; order Chitinophagales; family UBA2359; genus JAUHXA01. Next base: position 368 of record JBGCDY010000757.1, on the reverse strand, counting down.
TACAACGGATGCATCCAATTTTGATTCGGAGTGCATAATTGCCATGAGCCAATCAGGGTGAATGTCCAATTTGCTGCTGATTCTCCTCACCTTTTTTTCAAATTCGTCTATGTCTCTCACATAGATATTTGCCTTATCTTTGAGGTACAATTCTTTGGTTTGAAAGATTTTGGTGATGGAGTTGAGAGAATTGATATAAGGATAAAACAGAAGCATTATCAAAATGATGATTACTCCTTTGATAAAGGATTTGTCGTCTAAATAGTTTGTCATCTATTTATTTCATAAGGTGATCAAAAATGAAGTAATATAGGCTTCTGCATTGAACAAGAATATAGTGTAACCCACCCCTGCCCCCTCCCAAGAGG
>JBGCDY010000756.1:0-7952 GCA_045105835.1 Chitinophagales bacterium | reverse complement strand
AACGGGTTCTTCTACGAGTTCGCCAAAAAGATATATGGTCAGTTTACGACCTCGAAGACTGTTGATGTAGTCTTCACCTGTGGTAATTTTTTTATATTTATTTGAGGGTATTGTGTTACTTAGCATCTTTGTCACAGAATTTTGAGAGGTAAGAATAGTTGAAGTACTAAAATTTAGCTTCCAACGACATTTTCCAAAGATATTAAAACCTTTGGAAAAAATGTTTTCTTTTCTCAAAATCAAAGATTAGATGTGATGCGGATGATTTGTTTGCAAAATCATTGTAAATCAGTAAGAAAGGCTTTGATGTGTTTTAGGGAAATAGCAATCGTGCTTACTTCCACTTCAATTTTCGTCTGTTCAGAAAGTTCATCATAATTCCATTCACTCCCCAAAGAACCAAACTGAATGCGATGGCTGTCAGCCAATTGTTGACATAAAAACCAACGGTTAGTTTGTCCACCATTAGGATGAGTGCAGAATTGAGAATTAGTATAAATATTCCCAGCGTTGCTAGGGTTATGGGCAATGTCAAGAAGGCAAGGATAGGTCTGCTAAAGGTATTAATGACTGCTAACCACATAGATACAACAAATGCAGCCATGAATCCTTTAACAAGCACACCTGGTAATAAGTACGCAGTGATGACCACCGCAATACTATTGATGAGTAAATTCACCAATCGCTTTTGCATGGAATTCGAGATTCGTTAATAAAAAAAATGTTAAAATAAGGTGGGCTTCTACTTTAATACCCAAAAGGGCCTAGAAGTTCCAAAACAGTTGGTTTTTCTGCGATTTATTCCTGCTAAGTGTGGTCAGCCTGTCTTTTACGTTGGATGTTAGGCAATTTTAACTAATAAATCTGTCATTTATGCGTGTATCTTTTTTCGTTGTACTTCGTTAAAAAGCCTCGTCATAGCTTTGCTATGCCTGTGTTTTTTGCCTCGTCTAACAAAAAAATATTTCCGCAAAATTGCCTATTTATTAATTTAAAAATGCCTTAGTGAATCAACAAAAATCAGGAGAATGCAACCTTGTACGTTTTATTCTCTCCTATTTTTGTGCTTCAACAGTGGTAGGGTTTCCATCCAAGTTTAGGCTGTTAAATTGTAGGCAATCAATCAAAATACTGCTGTGGTTGGTATATAGTAGGTGGTAAAAAAAATAATTACTGTTGATTGATTACTTATACTTTATGATACGGAAAGGTTGGGAATGAGTTGGGTTTTTAATGTCTGTTTAATGTAAAGAAATGAGTTTGATGGTGTGTTTAAGAAAAAATGATCATTAGGTGTGAAACTGTACAGCTAATGAGCATTGACTTGTTTAACTGAAGCAAAAATCACTTGAATGACAACCATCTAATAATCAAATAAATAGTCCTTACTGCGTCAAACATTTTTAGATTGACTCCTTGTTAATTTGTTGGTTTATCTGGAGCAGGTGCGCTTGCATGAAAATCTTGAAAAACGCGTTTTGCATAGTCATCTAATAAAGTCAAGACCTTTTCTCGCTTGTCGGACTTTACAATCATCCCGATGTGGTGGTCCATGTGCATTTTCCAACAAATTTCGGAGTCGGTGAAACTGCTGTAATCAGGTCTTTCGTATTTGATAAGAGAAACAATGATTCCTGTATAATACTTTTGGATTTCAGGCAATTGGTAATCTGTATCTGTAGCTTGTGCGATTTCAATTTTTGCCCATTCACTCCATAGATTTATATTGGAGGAATATTCCACCATTTCGGCGAGGTGTGCGCCCCCTACTCTCGAAGATGTCTCTAAAAAGTAGAACTCACCTGTTTCTTTTGATTTGATAAATTCGGTGTGAGAGGCACTGTATTGCATTCCAAATGCTTTCATTACCTTCTTGTTGAATCGCTGCAATGCTTTGTCGTCCTTTCCTCCGTATTCAGAAATACTCGAACGAAAGATTCCGCCACCATGCGCTACTTCAAAAGGAGTATTGAGATATTGTGAGGTACGTGCAAAAACAACTTTGCCATTGACACTCAATGAATCTACATGGAATACATCTCCTGGACGGAACTGTTCGATGAGATAATTGTGTCGCTCTTCGCCCAGCTTTTCTAAGTGTTGCCAAAGTTCTTCGGCAGAATGAATTTTGGTAATACCCGTTGCAGAGGCTTCAGCACGGGGTTTGACCAACCAAGGGGCTGCTACATTTTGGGTATATTCATGGATGACTGCATCGTTGAACAATCCGCTGAATGCAGGAACATTGATACCCGATTCGGCTGCTTTTACACGCATTGCCAATTTGTCTCGAAAATAACGGCAAGTTGTTTGCCCCATTCCTGGAACCCGAAAATGCTCTCTCAACAAAGCTGCCTTTTCTACATCAAAATCATCCAAGGCTACAATTCTATCTATCTTTCTGGTTTTCATGAGCCAAGACATTCCTTGAATCATCTCGTCATTGTTCCATTCTCCTTTTTCATTTTCTACCATGTAGAAAATTTCATCAATCGACTCTCTTGCCCAGTTTTCATGTTCCAGTTTTTTGGAGGTGAGTAGATAGACTGTACACCCTGCGGCTTTGCAGGAACGTATAAAATCTTGTCCTTTGAAAAAAGAAGCGAGACAAAGAAATGTTGGTTTCATAAGCGTGTGTTGCTCGTTTGAGTATTTATTAAAAAATTAAGGTTTGTGATTTTGGGGGCGCAAAGGTAGGCAAATCGGCGGGGGAAAAAATAAATGGTAATGTTAATATTTCGTTAAGGAATACTACAAAAAATCAATTTACATTTTTTTAGCCGAACCGACCTCAGCCCCTTCCAAAAGGGGAGTATAGGTTGTAAATTTATTTTTTCCGCATTACTAAGAAAAAAACGGATTGACTGGGCTTCAATGGGCCTAATCAATCCGTTTTGCTTCAATGAAATTGAAGGTTTTATTTATTGTTGTGAGCGAATCGAATGTAGGTTGTACTTCAATTGTTCTACTTTTTGGATTTGTTCGTGGGTAAGTTTGTTTCTTTCTTCTTGGATAAGCGTATTTTGCTCGATATCTGTTTCCGCTTTTTGGATTGCTTGTGTGTAGTTTTCAATGTCTTTGACCAATTGGTCGTACTCATCTTGCAGTTTTTGTCTGGCTTTGTTCATTTGATACAAAGTTTTTTCTTCTGCTTCCAAGTCTTCATTAACAGCTTTGAAGGATTCGGTGATGGCAAAATCTTTGAGCATTGCCAAACCTACTTCGTATTGTTCTACATTGACAGGACTCGATAAATAGCCTTTTTCTTCCCCCATGTCAAAAAACACCTTCAACAAAGTGCCAGTTGGATGTGGTTGAATCATAGAGTAAATATCCACAGTGCCTTCGCCTAATCCGTCAATATACGCTTCTTTGGACAAAAATTCACTTCCAAACATTTTGGGTTTTGCTCCAAAATTTTTGAGGTATTTTTTCCAGCTTTTGGTCACATCATTGGCATCTGCTCCAGGAATGGAAACTCTTATACCTGGTCGTTGTCCTTGGCTCATAAACTCAAACACTTCTGTAGCTTCTACTGCTGGAGGTGCAGCCAATTCTATTTGAAGTGGTCCAATTGTTACGGTTTGTCTGCCATCATCTTGCTGTAGAGAAAGAGGGGTTTCTGCTTGCATCTGAGACGGTGAAGCCTCTTGAGTTGGCTGTTCACCTGTATTGGCATCTGGCGGGATAAACTGGTATTGGTTTGAAGTTTGTGCCATAATGTTTGTACCAAACACCATGAATAATGCAATAAGAATTGTAAGTATGACTTTAGATTTTTCCATGCTACTAATATAAGGGGTTTTTATTGAAACTTTAAACGTTTGTTGAATATTATCAAATCATGGGCTAAAAGATAAGTCCTAACACTGCGATAGGCACTGTTAGGACTTAGTAAAAGGGGCTTTAATGCGGCAAAGTTAAACAATATCTTGCAGATAATATCTACAACGATTTTTTGAAGCCGTATCGTATATTTTATTCTATCTGCCGATTCTTAGACCATCTTTGTATTTTACTACAAAGGCATCTCCATAACCTCTTTGCTTCAATTGCAACAAGGCATGTTCTACATTTGTTTTGTCAGTAAAACTCCCCAAAATAACACGTTTTACACCTGTGCTTGTTGTTTCTGTATCAACAAAACCCAAGTCGTTTAATTTATTGAAGATATCCATATCAGGTGAACGGTAAGCTCCCAATTGGATTTTGTATTCTGTACCTGCTGCTCCCACACCTGAAGAAGTGCTTGAAGAAGAGGAAGGTGCAGAATCGGTTGTTGTTGTCGTTGTGTTAGTAGTAGTCGTTGAACTTGGAGTAGAGGTATAATAGTCATAGACGTTTTTACCAGAACTTGATGTTCCTGCTTGGACACAACAGTTTTTGTCAATGATTACTTCTCCCGTAACGGGGTCTCTATCGTAGTAAGTTGGAGTACTGTCGTAAGGAGTTACGGTTGTACTGTTTGAAGAAGAACCGCTATAAGTACTTGAATTACCACCGCTGTAAGTGCTTGAAGAACCACCCGTAGATCCAGTATTGTAATCATAACTTGACGTAGAAGAGCCACCCGTAGATCCAGAATAAACTCCGCCAGTGTTGTAACTGTTATTGCCACTTGAGTAGCTGGCTCCCCCTGTTTGTGAGAGTCGCTGACCACCGCTACCAAAATAACGAGGCAAGCTGTAAATAGCATTAGAGTTGTACCCTGTGATTACAAATTCTGTACGTCTATTTTCTTGGTGTTTGGTTTCGTTACAAGGTACTCCGTCTGCACATTCATTTGCCAATTGATTTTCTCCATAACCTTGTGCGGTAAGCCTGCTTGGATCAACACCACGAGAGGTGATGTAATTCATGGCAGATTGGGCACGTCGGTCTGATAGGTCTTCATTGTAGGCATGTGAAGCACGTGAGTCTGTATGTGAGCGTAAGTCGATGATGATACCAGGATTCTTGAACATGAAGTCCACAATCTTGTCCAACTCGATGGCTGCATCTGGGCGTATATTGGCTTTGTCCAAATCATAGTAGATGTGATTCAGGGTTGGTAGTGCATCTCCCAAACTAGGGTGATTGGGATCTCCACCTTCTCTTCCTGATTCAATAACTACTTTTTCGGTATCATACCTGCCAGGATTTGTTGGCCCACCTTCTCCTGTTGTAGGGTCAAATGGAGTTCCAATACCGCTTCCTCCGCCATTTCCATTTCCACCGCCATTTCCACCACCATTGTTTCTATTTGGGTTGCTCGTTGTATCCAATGGAATTGGAGCAATTTCGATATCCAATGCAATTTTGTTCTTCAATGGGTCTGCACAATCTACTCCTCTTGTAGAGAGGGTTTTGTTGGCAGTGAAGTAAAATTCTTTTGTGGCGTAGATAACGTAGTCTGACTCTGAATTTAGGAAGAAGTGATAGGTTCCGTCAGATTCGGTTACGAAGGTGTTGTCGTCACGGGTTTCGGCATTGGTAATGGTGACAATAGCACCACCTACTGGCAAACCTGTAGATTTGTCAATGACCATTCCTCTGACTTCACATCCTCCATCACCAGTCGAACTTGAACCTTCTGGGCAGATAGGAATTTTGACACTAATCTGTCTACCATTCATACCACCTACGGTAGAAATGCTTTCTTTACCTTCATTGAAGCCCATTTTGGTTGCGACTACAGTATATTCTTTGTCTGGTGATACAGGAAAGCTAAATGATCCATTGAAGGAACTTTTCTTTTTCTGCATAATTTTAGCACCATCCATCAACTGTACCAATGCACCTTCAATAGGTTCTTTGGTATTGCAGTCTATCACAACACCTGTCATGATGTTGGTTAATTTATTGAAGCTATAAATATCATCGTCTCCTTTTCCTCCAGAACGGTTTGAAGAGAAATACCCTTTTTTATTGCTTGCATCAATAATCATTGCAAAATCGTCTCCGTTGGTATTGATTGGGTAGCGCAAGTTGTCAGGCGTGCTCCATGTTCCATCTTCCAAAAGCATGGTTGAGAAAAGGTCTAAACCACCTAAACCAGGTAGTGCATCTGAGGCAAAGTACAATGTGCCGTCATCTGCCATAAAAGGGAACATTTCGTGCCCTTCGGTATTGATCTCTGGTCCCAAGTTTTCGGGTGCGCCCCAACTGTCTCCACTTTTGTAACTCACATATAAGTCTACTCCACCGTAGCCACCTGGCATATCGGAAGAGAAGTACAATGCTTGCCCATCAGGAGAAAGTGCAGGATGACCTACTGAATAGTCATCGCTATTGAAGGGAATCGACTTGATGTCACCCCATTTGTCGCCATCTGCTTTTGATTCGTAAATTTGAAGGTTAATGGTTTTGAGTTTTTCCTCAGTGTCATACCCCACTTTACCTTTCAAAAAATTATTTCGAGTGAAATACATGGTTTCGAAGTCTTTCGAGAAACTCACTGTTCCTTCATGCATCCAAGTATTTACTTTTCCTTTGAAGCTTTCGGGAGTTCCCAAAGCAGCAGGATTGTCGTCGTCTTCACCTTCGGCATAGAACAAGTCCAAAAATGGTGCATTTCGCCAGTTATAATTGCGTTGTGCATGTTTTTCGCTTTTTTCTGAAGCATAAACAATTCCTTCTTTATAGAATGCAGGACCGAAATCAGCCATAGTAGAATTAACGCTACTTGCTAAAGTGATTTCGTAAATGCCTGGATCGGTCAAAAAATAAGTTGACTCCTCACAAGCTTCTACTTGCCTCAGCCCCCTTGTGTCCGCAGGCACTAGTTGTGCATACTCTAAAAAGAACTCTTTAGCTTCTTCAAATTTGCCATTGGCTTTTAGTGCCATCGCATAGTAGTATTTGTGAATAGGCTCGCTTTCGGCAAGTTCTACAACTTGCTCATACCAATATTCTGCCTCAACAGGCATGTTCATATATCGGTAGCTTTCGGCTAACTTTATCTTTGCTTCTGCAATGTCCTCTTTTGCCAAGACGCGCTTGTATTCTTCTGCCGCTTCTGGGAAGGAGAATTTGTCAAATAAGACATTGGCTTTCTTGACTCTTGGATCTTGAGTCTGTGCAGTTGCATCACTCATTTGAAAGCAACAAGCAATAAGCAAAAAAAGTATGGCGACGAGTCGTTTATTTTTCATCAATAAGGGGTTTAACAAGTTCAATAATAGTACAAGGTTGCTTATCATGGTTTGACTAGATTTTTACAAAAACAATACCAAAGTAAATATTGAAGTAGAGGATTGCCCCTTTTCAATTTTGTATCATTCCAATTCTTGTCTGTTTATGAGTGGGTATTTGGATGAATGGTTTAATAGCTTGTCAAAGCGAGGTGTATTGGGGGTAGATATGGTATTAAATAATTGGGTGCAATTCCATTAGAGTTGATGATTACTCACAGTCTGTGCTTGCTTATACGGAGAATAGGGGATGCAAAAATACAGAATAATGTCATAATTTTTTAAACTTTGTCATTTTTTTGTCATAAAATAAATAGGTTTCATTTTTTGGCACATTCCTTATATTAATAGTAAAAGCTATAACTGGCAAAATAGTTCAGCTTAAAGCTTAATTATCCAAGCTTTTAGGGTATGCCTGAAGACAAATAGCATAGTAAATGTGGTAAAAACAAATTGTAAAATACTTGCCTGGGTATGATTCATGTAAGATTCTTCGGCTGCAAAGAAACTAAGCAACAAAATACCTACAAAGCTGATAAAGGGAAGATAGATTTTAGGAGACTTCAATGGAAACAGATAGCTAGGATAAAACACGCACAGCAACAAAAACACAAAGATACGTGTACTGATGGCTGCAATGACTGCGCCCCAGATTTGAAGCAAGGGAATCAGTGAAAGGTTGAGCACTATCATTAATGAAGTAGAGACTACTTGAAGTTGGAAGGTGGCTTTGGTGTTTTTGTAAAAATAAAATTGCTGGTAAGCTAAGTAACTGATAGC
>JBGCDY010000755.1:0-3539 GCA_045105835.1 Chitinophagales bacterium | reverse complement strand
TGTTTGAGATTCGCAATGCCTATCGAAAAAAAGGTGTGAGAATATTCGCCAAAATGGAATGGCAACAGCTTGGCAATAGCGTAAAAGCCCGCCCTGCCTTCAATATTTTGAAGCAAGCCATCTTGAACCACCAAATCAAACCAGACACTCATTTGTTGGATGCAACGAGTGGAAATACAGGTATTGCGTACGCTTCCATTGGAGCTGCATTGGGAGTAAATGTCACCCTTTGTTTGCCAGAAAATGCTTCAAAAGAGCGAAAACTCATTTTGAAGTCATTGGGTGCAAACATCACCTATACTTCTCGTTTTGAAGCAACGGATGGTTCGCAGGTCAAGGCTTTGGAAATGAAAAAAACTTCTCCCAACCAATACTATTATGCCGACCAATACTCCAATGAGAACAATTGGAAAGCCCATTATCACACCACTGCGGAAGAACTTTACAAACAGACACATGGAAAATTGACCCATTTTGTGACGGGTTTGGGAACAACAGGTACTTTCATAGGCACAAGCCGCAAACTCCAATTGTTGAACCCCAATATCCAAACGGTTTCTCTTCAACCCGAAATCGCTATGCACGGTATGGAAGGTTGGAAACATCTCGAAACTGCCAAAGTACCCAAGATTTACGACAGCAGTGTTGCAGATGCTAATTTGATGGTTGATACCATGGAATCTTACGAGTGGATTAAGCGATTTGCCCGAAAAGAGGGCATTTTATTGAGTCCTTCTTCGGCGGCAAATTTTGCTGGTGCAGTGAAAGTAGCCGAACAAATTGACGAGGGAATAATTGTGACCATGTTCCCTGATAGTGCAGACAAATACAGTGAAGTATTGAAGCAGGTGTTTGCTTAGGAGCGCTTCAAAAATAAGGTTACAAATTTCGCTTTGCTTATTCATCCGATGAGGACTTTCAATATTTTGGTTAGTAAGCACTTATGCTGTAGCCCTCATCGGATGAATTTTAAAAAGTTAATTCAGCAGCGTTCCTTAATCATTACTTCAAAAAATTTAAATCCTTCATACTTAAAGGCAACAAAACAAGCATGTCCAATCAAATAGTACATATCAACAATGAAGCATCTGCCACCATGATAAAAGATGCCATCAATGCCTTCCCCAACGAATGTTGCGGATTTTTCTACGGCACAGAAAACGAAGAAGAGCGAATTGTCACGATCGCCCAACCTGTCCTCAACAGCAAGGAAGGCGACCAAAGAAGGCGTTTTGAAATATCGCCATTCGACTACATGAAAGCCGAGCGATTTGCCCTTCAAAACGACCTCCTTTTATTGGGAGTTTACCATTCGCACCCCAATCACCCTTCCATTGCGTCTGTCCATGATTTGGCGAAGGCAATGCCTTATTTCTCCTATGTCATCATTTCGGTGGTTGATGGTAAATTAAATACGGTGCAGTCTTGGAGGCTGCGAGATGATGTGCGGGAATTTCGAGAGGAGGAAGTGCATATTTATCAAACAGAAAAAACAGAAGTAAAGGCGTTTTAGTAAAACGTCTTCACAAACAAATTTATAAAATACAAACAGTTAAAAAAATATAGAACAATGGCAAAAATTATCATTCCAACACCACTAAGAAAATTTACAAAAGGTCAATCATCTTTTGAATCCAATGGAACAACTGTTCAAGAAGTGGTAGCCAATCTTGTGGCAGAAAATACGGGGCTTGGTCAGCAAATTTTAGACAGTTCGGGAAGTATTCGTTCTTTCATTCGGGTATATGTCGGTGATGAAGACATGAACTCATTGGAGGGAGCAGAAACTGTGGTTGATGACCGTACTGTTATTAGTATTGTGCCTGCTATTGCAGGAGGAATATAAAACTCGAATTCAATCATTTGTGGAATTAGATATCGAGCTGCGTAGAAAGGTATCGGATACCTCGATTCACTCAAGAAAAATCATGTTTTAACATTTGAAGAAAAATATCAAGCATAGCAGGTATCCGATACCTATGTCAAACAAATCAATAATCCAACAACAAAAATATATGTCATTAGTAAACGGCAGAGCAAAAAATATACAGTTCTCTAAAGCAGAACTGGAGCGATACAGTCGCCACATCATCATTCCAGAATTCAACATTGAAGGACAGCGAAAACTCAAGGCTGCAAAGGTCTTGGTGATTGGTTCGGGAGGTTTAGGGAGTCCACTTCTATTGTATTTAACAGCCGCAGGAGTTGGTACGATTGGGATTGTGGATTTTGACGTGGTGGATGACAGCAATTTGCAGCGTCAAGTTTTGTTTTCGGTAGAAAGCGTGGGAAAACCCAAGGTAGAAGCCGCCAAAAAACGTTTGGAAAGCCTCAATCCACACATCAATTTCATCGTTCACAACAAACGCCTGACTTCCGAAAATGCACTCGAACTCTTCAAGGATTACGATTTGGTGGCAGACGGAACAGACAATTTTCCAACTCGGTACTTGGTCAACGATGCCTGTGTGTTGTTGGGAAAACCCAATGTGTACGCCTCCATTTTTCGTTTTGAAGGGCAGGTTTCGGTCTTCAACTATACGGACGAAAAGGGCGAAACAGGCCCCAACTACCGTGACCTATTTCCTGAACCGCCTCCCGCAGAACTTGTCCCCAACTGTTCGGAAGGTGGCGTGATTGGTGTCTTGCCTGGCATCATTGGAAGTATGCAAGCATTGGAAGTCATCAAAGTGATTACAGGAGTGGGCAAAACCCTTTCGGGGCGGCTCTTTTTGTACGATGCTGCCACTTTTGAAACCCGTACATTGAAGGTGAGGAGGAGTAAGAAAAACCCTTTGAATGGTGAAAATCCCACTCAAACAGGTTTGATTGATTATGAGCAGTTTTGCGACGTAAAGCTACCTGGAGCAAATTTAAACCAAGAGCCTGTGAAAGAGGTTACGGTCGAAAATCTCCAAAGCCTCATCCAAAAAGGAGCTGACTTTCAATTGATTGATGTCCGTGAGCCCTACGAGTACGAAATCGTCAATATTGAAGGTGAATTGATTCCTTTGAGCCAAATAACCGAACACCCCAATAGAATAGCAAAGGACAAACAGGTGATTGTTCATTGCAGAAGCGGCAAACGCAGTGCAGATGCTATCCGTGCTTTGGAACAAGAGTTTGGTTATGAAAACTTGTACAATTTAAAAGGTGGCGTTTTGGCGTATGCCAAGAAAATTGATACCAGTTTGGCGATTTACTAAGTAGGTTTGAGGCACATCACTTAGGAAAAAGTATATGAAAATGCCCCTAAATTTTCTTCAAAAATTGGAAGGAGTTTAGGGGCATTTTGTATTAAAGGAAACCCATTTTCACCACCAATATTCGATATGTGAATTCTTCTTCAAATCAAAGGGCTTTCCTTCCCTCAAATGTCGCTTTTGTCGAGTTCTAAATTTTTGATTGTATTCTCTCTTGTATGTCTTTGGAGGAGAAGTTTTGGAAGACAGACCATCCCTACCTAAATACTCTTCTCTCTCCAAAAAAATAAAAGAAGGGAGTTTGAAAGGGAAATTTCTTTTGGTTCGGCTCATTTG
>JBGCDY010000754.1:0-3278 GCA_045105835.1 Chitinophagales bacterium | reverse complement strand
TCTGAAGAAAAAGAAGGATATGGAGGTAGATAATTGGTCTCAACGCTCTCGAAAAGAGACAATCAACAAAGATTGGTACAAGAAGCTTCAATTGGATGAAAAACGCTATTACCAACTCCGTTTTCCCGACAAGGGCGTTTTTATGCAGACGGATAGCATTGAAGGAATCGCACCACAAGACACTTTTTACAGAGATATTGCACAATTTGCACCACACTTGGTGAAAGATGGAAAAGAACAACCTATTTATTTGATTTACTGCAATCAGAATTTGGTGTATTATTATGAAGCCAACCCTCAAAGTCCTTATAGTTTTGTCGGTTTAGAAGGTTATAATCAAATTACCATTCGAGGTAGAGATTTTAGTTATACAATGGACAGTGTGTTGTTGAAGAAAGGACATAAGTTGACTTTTTCTATAGACGAAAATCACTATTCCTTGGCGAAAAATTCTATTAATATCCATCGAATAGCTGTTGAAAATCAATTTAGTAAAACAGAATTGAGGTTGTTGAAGCAGCGAATTTTTCAGTTGAGAACTGAGGTTACAGGAATCAATTATGTCTTTCAGGATAAGTATTCGATTCACCCCCTTCAAACAGGAAACAATTACAATGGCAAAACATGGAAATTTGGTCCTTTTTCATCGAAACGTGATTTGACTTTGATTCGACAAGATGCCTTTGAAAATACTTTTTTGTTTGAAAGTGGTTTTAAATATGAAATTGCTGAAAACAGGGAACGCCTCTACAAAAGCAAGTATTTTGACGAAGCCTTCCCTTTGCCTAAAAAATTAGCAGATAAAGCCCTTGGTGAATCCATTTTTCACCCCCATCATATCATAGCCAGGTCTCCAGATGTACTTCCTACCATTCAATACGATAGTCAAAACCACTCTACACAAGCGGAAAATGGCTGGTATTATTTTGAATACCGAACGCCTAAAAACAATGAGAATGAACTCATGGCAGTAGTTTTGATGGCAAATGACACTACTCGCTACATCTATGGAAAATACACCCGTTCCCTTCAAAACCTTCCTCCAAATGACTACCAATTGTTGTTGATAAAGCAAAACGGAGGATACCTTCAAAAAGACTTCACCATTGAAGCCAATACTTTGACATTTCAACGCATAGATTCCACTGCCATTTTTTTGGCAGACAGTAGTTTACAAATGTTCAAGAAAGTTTTGCAGCAGCGGTTTAAGAAAGATGTTCCAATGGTTGTGCCTAAAAGTAATGGGGAGAATCTAAGTATTGGGGGAAATGGGATTTCAGGAATTAGAGGATATGTAACGGATAAAGAAACACTCGAAACACTACCTTTTGTAAACGTTGCGGTAAATGTAGGAGGACATTTAGTAGGCACAACCACTGACTTTGATGGGTATTATGAGCTTCATTTGAGAGCAGGACGCTACTCGCTTACTTATTCTTATGTAGGTTATCAAACCAAAAAGATTGAAGGGATTGCAGTAAGTGGTTACAACTATACCAATATGAATGTAGAACTCAATACGAGTTCTGAAGTTTTAGCGATTGTGCAAGTAGTATCTTATTCTGTTCCTTTATTAGAACAAAAAATAAGAGCAATTTCCAGCTTGGATGGCATACTCACAGGCTCTGCATCGGGTGTAAGCAAAACCATTATTTCGGCTGGAGAAAGACCCGAAGATAGTTATGAATTACCCGACTATATGGATGGTAATGACTTACTTCAAAACAGAGAAGAGTCTACAGAATACTTCATTGATGGTATAAAAGTCACTGGCTTAAATCAACTTCAATTTGAGGAAAACCGCCAACAACTCCGCTCCAACTTTTCAGACTACGCCTACTGGCAACCCAATCTCCTCACCGACCAAAACGGAGAAGCCTATTTCACCGCCACCTTTCCCGATAATACAACGGAATGGAAGACTTTTGTTTTGGGAATGAATGCCAAAGAACAAGGTGGTTTTGTATCCACGACCACCAATGCCTACAAAGAAATCATGGCAGAATTGTCCGTCCCACGCTTCTTGATTGAAGGAGACGAAACCAATGTTTTGGGCAAATCCTTGAATTATACAGGCGATTCCATACGTGTACAAACGCAGTTCAAAATGGAAGAAGATGTGCTGCAAAGCAATACGGAAAACATCAAAGAGGTTTTGGTAGAAAAAGCCAAAATCACCGCCCCCCCGGCTGCAAAACAAGACAGCGTGAACCTGACTTATCTGCTTGAAATGGAGGATGGATATGGCGATGGTGAAAAACGACAAATTCCGATTTTGAAGAAAGGAATCGAAGAAACAGTAGGTGATTTTTATGCCTTGAAAAAAGACACAAGTATTCAGCTTTCCTTCAATGAAAACTTGGGTGAAGTCCATTTGTATGCCGAAAATAGTGTGTTGGATTTGCTACAAAAAGACTTAGATTACCTCCAAAACTACCCCTACGGCTGCAATGAACAAAACGCCAGCCGCTTGATGGCACTATTGATGGACAAGGAAATAAAACAGCAATTAGGTGAGGTTTTTGGTAAAGAAAAAGCCCTTCGAACTACCCTCAAAAAAATAGAAAAAGCCAGAAATGGGGATGGAAGTTGGGGATGGTGGAAAGGGAATTCCTTCAATTTGTGGATGACGCTCTATATCAGTAAAGCACTCAAAAAAGCAGAATTAGCAGGACATAATGTGGAGCCAGATGAATGGACTTTGCGTTTGCTGGTCAATCGTTTGCCGCAGTTGGAAGGACGAAACTTGTTGATGGTATTGTCATATTTTGCCGAAATTGGATTGAATACCGATTTTGAAAAACACCTTCAAAAAGTGGATTCAACAATGGTCAAACCCCAATTAAACGACCAGCTTCAAATATTAAAAATTCGCCAACTTTGGAAGCTACCCCATGACCTTCAATTGTTGGACAGCCTTCGACAAAGCACCACTTTTGGGAATTATTACTGGGGCAAAAAAGGCCATGGCTGGCACGACAATGCGATTCAAAATACTCTTTTGGCATTTGATATTTACCAAAGAGCCAACAGAACCGAAGATTGTCAAAAAATCATTGCTTACTTTTTGGAGCGGAGAGGACGCAATTCTTGGCGCAATACCTTTGAGACGGCTCAAATTTTGCAGGCGATTCTACCAACTTTATTGAAGGAAAGTGGAGTGGAATTGGAAGAGAATAAACTGGTGCTTTAGGGTGCATGTGACAAAACCATCACAGAATTCCCCTTTGAATCCAAGCTATCTGCCAATAAACCTTAAAAAAATAAAAAAACAGGTA
>JBGCDY010000753.1:0-3960 GCA_045105835.1 Chitinophagales bacterium | reverse complement strand
GTTACCATCCCCAATCTACGATCTATCATGTAGGCGGCGGCACATTGCCACAAGGAAATCCCCAGAAACTCTACCTCAATTTCCGCAACAGTTTGGCGATGTTGTACAAGAATTTGACCATGCTTCAGTTGTTGACCATTTTTCCTGTTCGTATTGCATTGGACTTGGTAGCGGCTTTAAAATTTTTGTTGTCAGGTGCTTTTGGAGATTTCAAAGCGGTTTTGAAGGCGCAATTTGTATTTTTTACCCACTTATTGAAGTGGCAACGAAAACGTAAAGAGACAAAACAGTTGGTAAAAAAGGCACAAATTGAAGGGAAACCGAACCAAGTTGGACTTTACAAAGGGAGTATTGTGGTAGATTATTTTTTGAAAGGCAAACGAAAATCATCCATGAATACTAACGAAACTTTGTCAACGGTCGGAGACCTTGACAAGAGTTGAAGTGATGTGTCGTTCAACTGTTATTAGAGTTTTCAACCGCTGTCAAAGTTTCACTTGATTTCCTCCATTTTCATTTTGATTGAATGGTAAAGGAACTATATTAAAATAAATTCCCTTATTTTTACAAAGCAAGCAAAACACCTCAAACCACTGAACAAAATGCGTTTCATCAAACTATTCCTAACCTTCATCATTTTCGCCTTGATTCTGTTTGTAGCTACGGCTACTTTCTTTGAAGAAAAGGTAGAGAACTTTTTGATTCAACAAATCAACAACAATCTTTCCACCGAACTCATCATCAAAGGCGATATTGGTTTTTCCTTCATCAGCGATTTTCCTTATGCATCTTTGACTCTCAACAAAGTAGCCATTCGAGAAAGCTTGCCAAATAGCAAACGAAACCTCTTGGAGACCGAAGAAATGGCATTTCTACTCAATTGGGGAGACGTATTTGCGAACAGTTACCGCATCCAAAAAATGGTGATTCGGAATGGTGAACTCAATATGCGAAGCCTGCAAGGTGGGCAAATCAATTATGATATTTTGAAGGAAGATGACAGTGTGAATACTGCTCCAGATACAGCCGACGACGAAGACATGATGTTGAGTTTGCAGCAAACAGAGTTGTACAATATTGCAGTGCATTATATGGACGAACCGCTCGACCAAGAATTCACCTTTACGGTCACAGACGGCACATTTGCAGGAGATTTTGGCGTGACAGAATCTACTTTTGATGCCAAGGCAAACATCGAAAGCAAGCAATTTTATATAGGTGACACCGATTATTTACCCAACAAAAAAGCCCGCCTTAATTTACAAATGGGTATTGATTGGAACAAAGAATTGTACACTTTTGAAAAGAGCAGTTTGGACATTGAAGGTAATGTGTTTGAGATGGACGGAACGCTTCAGTTCTTCAAAGGCTACTCCAATTATGATTTAGCATTGAAAGGAGTGGACTTGGAATTTGCACAACTATTGAACATGATGCCCAATGAATACAAGAGCAGTTTGGAGGGTTTGAGCAGTAAGGGCAACATGGTGTTTGATGCGGCAGTGAAGGGCAAATACTCTCCCTACCAACAGCCGCAAGTGAATGTGAATTTTGAATTGAGAAAAGGAACTGTCAGTCACGAACAATTGGATTATCCTCTCAAAAACATGAGTATGAAAGGTTCGTTTACCAATGGAGCAAGCCAAAACCAACGTAGTTCGGTCTTGAATATCGAAAATGTGAGTTTTGATTTGGCGGGCGAACTACTGCAAGCCTATGCAAAAATCAGCAATTTTGAAAAGCCACAAATCAACGCTTCTTTTGATGGTTTGGTCAAGTTGAAGGCTTTTAGACCGATGGCTTCGGAAGCAGGTTTGGACAAATTGGATGGAGGTTTGGAGGTGAACCAGATGAAAATGTCGGGCGATTTGGAGTCTTTCTACAATTACAGCAGCAATTATCCTACCCTTCAAGGAAAGCTGAAAGCCAACGATGTTTCCTTCAAATACAACAACCATTGGGTGGACGAAATCGTGGGTGATATGGTCATGAACAATGGCAATTTGCAGCTCGACAAACTTCAAATCAATCTCAACAAAAGCGACCTGCAAATCAATGGCACTTTAGAACGTTTTGCGCCTTTGGTTTTTCAGGGTGCGATGAAAGATTCGATTGTATTGACCCGACCCGTGAAAGCGGATTTGGATTTGACTTCAGAATTTATCAGCATGGATGAGCTGTTGGAGTTTCGCACAATGGGCGAAGTCGATTCCACACAAACAGATGAATCGGTATATATTAGTAGCGACCGACAAGATTACATCGTCGGTAGGATTCGCCCAAATATCCAGAAATTGAGGCGAGAAGAACTCACGATTGAAAACATTGAAGGTGCTTTGACTTTCAACAACTCGGAGTTTATCATCGAACAGATTTTGATGAAAATGGCAGAGGGGCAAGTGGATTTGAGGGGAGATTTTTCGGTTAGTAAAAAACAAGGTTTGGTGGTCAAATTGGGCATGGATGCACAAGGAATTGATGTACAGGAACTATTGACCGAAATGGATAATTTTGGTCAAACCATGATGACCGATGACAATATCAAAGGCACACTATCGACCAAAATGCACCTCAAGGCTTACTTCAATAAAAACTTAGAATTGGACATGCCCAAGCTTTTGATGGCAGCAGATATTGTAGTAGAAGATGGTGAATTAATTGATTTTGAGCCGATGATGTCGCTTTCGAGTTTTGTGAAAGTGTCGGAGTTGGAACGGGTGCGTTTTGCCCGATTGGAAAACCAAATCCAAATCGCCCATCAAAAAATGCGAATTCCCACCATGTTCATCAACTCCAATGTGACCCGCATCACTTTTTCGGGTTTACACACCTTCGAGAATCGGATTTTGTACTATGTTCGGGTGAATTTATTAGACCTCTTGTTTGGCAAATTCAAGAAGAAAAACAAAGAAATAAAAACCGACAAAAACCCAAAAGGAGGCATAAATCTACATGTGGTCATGCAAGGTGATGCCTTTGACCCCGACATCAAATACATGAAAAAGAAGGTGGTCAAACAGCAATTTGAAAACGACTCCAAACGCTCCAAAACCGACATCGGGAAGATATTGGAGGAGGAATTTGCAGTCGGACGTGGCACGATTCCAGCCTTTGCCCCTCGAACATTTCAGTATGATGATTCGGATGTAAGGGTGATTCAATGGTCAGAGGTGACGGAGATTGAACAGTAATAATTCCACAGCTTGTATTCCTATTTTGACTTCTGCTTGTTCTGAATTATTTTCTTTATCAATCTTTGTGTGAACAAGAGTTGAGCATCCATACCTGAAATAATTTCATTAATAGAAGGAATAAATTTAATGGTAGGTTCTATGCCTTCAAATTCTTTATTATAGCAGGTCGTAAAAAGTTTTGTGGTGGACATACCGACACTCAGTTCCGACCTCATTAATTTCTCATAGATTGCATTTGCTCTGAATATCTTGGTTCCTCCTGTTTCTTCTCCAATAATGACTCCCATTTGATAACATTGAAAAGTGGAGGCAAAACTTGAAGCAGCAGAATACGAATCTCTATTGGTGAGTAAGTAACAATCTCCTTTGAATTCAAAAATTTCAGTTTTAGGTTCTTCATTAAAAAATATTTCCTCATCTACATACGAATTAATAGGGTCTCTCATGATAGCCCTCAAATCAATGAAATGCCTCCTCTGCCTAAGAGCTGATTTAGTAGTCCTTAGTTGAGGCATCCTATCCAACAGATTACGTTTATAAGGATTACTAACCTTCATTCTTGACTTACCCATTGTCTTAAAATAAGAATCTGATATATAGTGAAATAGGTAGGAAGCAATTCTTGGCCATCCACCAAAGTTGCCTCTTACATCAATGATTAAAGAGTGTACACTGTCTTTTCTGATTTTCTTAAAAGTTGTGTGCAGGAATAATTTATAATCTTCTACACTTCGAACCCTAAAAGCATAAATGTTTATCAAGCCTA
>JBGCDY010000752.1:0-4864 GCA_045105835.1 Chitinophagales bacterium | reverse complement strand
GAGAATGGGGAGTTGGGGGTTAGGAGGTTGTAGGAATACATACTTTTCTACTGGATTTTGAGTTAGAATGGTTGTATTAAGCCTGTAAAACCTCAAAATAGCAACAAATGAAAACGGTAATTCTTGGAGCCCTTATCGCACTGTGTTTTGGTTTTGGTCAAATCCAAAATAATAAATCAACCGAAAGCGATTTTGACTGTGTTCTAACAACTTCTAAACAAGTTTATTCTCTGGGAGAAGTTCCTGAATTTCAAGTATCCATTGTTAATAATAGTGGTGAAGATGTTTATTTGATTGGGAGCTTAGATGGTTCTGAGGTACAATGGAGAATGCCCTTTTGTTATTTTAGTTTGGAAAAACCTCAGGTTGATTCAGTAAGGCAAATTATGCGCTGCGGTATGACGAATAATCTGAGAATGAAGGATTTTGTAAAAATTGAAGCAGGACAATTCTTTAATCCTTATGGAGGTGTAGATGATTTTAGCTTTTCTCATTCTTTTGAAATGCAAAGAAAAGAGCATTTTAGAAATACTGGCACCTATAAAATTACCTTTCATTATTCAACCAATTCCGAAAAAATAGAAGATTATCTTGGGATAGGGTTTCGTGAGGAAATGGAAAATTTGGGTAAGATGAAAAGACTTTTCAAACAAGTTCCGAAAATAGAACTTCAAAGTAATACAGTTGAGATTGATATAGTTGAGTAGGTCGTTAAATAACAGATTTGTCACTCTTTGCTGGTTTATAAAGAAAGTAAATTACCTATTATGAGGACTTTCAAACTCATACCAATCCGTCCAAGTACCAGAAGTTTGACCATTTGAGGCTAAAATATCAAAACGCACTTTGTATTGATGATTTTCTTCAAAATCAAAAGGTCCCTGACAATCTCCATATCCAACTTTTAATTCGTTGTATTCTTCAAGGTAATAAGTCAAAGACTTTTGAGTAGTGATATCAATCAATTCTGTTTTAATTAGCACACTAAATCCATTGCTGACATCCAATTCAAAAAGCGCATAAGCTGCTTGTGGAAACATCGTTGGGCGAAATTCTCCCCTAAATTTGGGAAGTAAATTCCAAGTAGGCTTTTCAAGATTTTCTTCTTCGACTATCCATGAATAAGGATTATGAACCTCATTTTCTATTCTATAGAAATACCTTTGAGCTTCCGCATCTAATTTTTCGACTTTTAACTCATACCTATACCCAACCTTCAACCCCTCCTCAGGACGCAATAAAACTTGGGTAGATATTTTATCACCATAGCAATTTTCTATCGCTATCAAATTGACTTTCTGAGTACCACTTTCAAGGTAAATTGGGTACAAGTAAGATAACTCATTAACTACTTTTTGAAATTTTGAAGTTCCTTCAATCATAATCAATGTATTGGAATTGATTTTGTCATTGTAAGGAAATACGTTTATAATACCTGTACTGCAACAAGCCAAAAGAGACGAATGAATCACCAATAAAAACAAAATAGCAGATAACTTTCTCATTGATTTATTTTTTCTAAAGCAAACAAAATACTACTCATTTTACCACCACGAATTCTTATTCTCAGGACTCTCAAATTCCACCCAATCTGTCCAACCTCCAGTAACATTCCCACAGGCATCCATCAATTCAAAACGCACCTTATAGTTTCTGTTTTTCTTAAAGCGAAAAGCACCACTACACATTTCATGTCCCACTTTTAATTGGGTAGCATTTTTGTCTCGCCCTAAATAATAAACGGAAGGTTCATTTGTCTTTAAATCAATCACTTCTGTTTTGATCAAAACTTGTGAAGTATCCTTTATTGCATAGTCAAAGAGGGCATAAGCAGCATGACCGCAGCCATAAGGTGCCCAAAAAGTATCTTTTAGTTTAGGTTTTTTAAGCCATTGAGGAGGAGTTCTATCCATTTTTTTGATTGCAGTCCAATGAAAAATAGGAACTGTATGGCTGGGTTCAATCTCTCTTTCAAAATACTTTTTGTCTTCAGATTTTAGGTTTTCAACTATTAATTCATGTCTTCCTCCAGCAACTAATTGACTTGTTGGTTGAAAAATCAACTTTGTTTTTCCTCCTTGACTTACACAATTTTCTATTAATTCCAATTCAACTTTGAAATTACCACATTTTAAATAAATTGGATAAAAAGTTCCTAATCCATCTAAGATACTTTCCATCTTCCCCCATCCTTCTAAGGATATAATAGAATTGGTACTCACCGAAGAAGTATTTGGAAAAATAGTGATTTTATCAGGAAAATAGCATTCGCCGAAAAGAGATAGTGAAATATTAAAAAGTAGAAATAAGAGTATTATTTTTTTCATTGGTATAAATTTTGGAATAACTTTAAGAAAATGCTGTTTTTACCAAACTGCCTTATTCTCAGGACTCTCAAACTCTACCCAATCCGTCCAAACTCCAGTAACATTCCCACAAGCATCCATCAATTCAAAACGCACCTTGTAATTATGGTTTTTCTTAAAGCGAAAAGCACCACCACACATTTCATGTCCCACTTTTAATTGGGTATCGTTTATTTCCCGTTGAAGGTAATAAACTGTAGAGTCATTTGTATGTAGATCAAGTACTTCCGTTTTAATCAAGACCTGAGAATCATCCTTCAATTCATAATCAAATAAGGCGTAGGAAGCAGGTCCACAGCCATAGTCTATCCAAAAAGTATCTTTTAGTTTGGGTTTTTGAAGCCATTGAGGCGGCGATTTATCCATATTTTTTGTGACTCCCCAAGAAATTGGAAATGCTTCACCGTTGGTATTTCTTCTTTCAAACAATCTTTTATCTTTAGGTTTCAGGTTCTCAACTACCAATTCATGCCTTCCACCTGCTACCCACTGACTTGTTGGGCGAAATACAACCCTTGTTCTTCCTCCTTGACTCACACAATTTTCAATGAGTTCCAATTCAATTTCGAAATTCCCGCATTTCAAATAAATGGGATACAGCTCCCCCAATTCATTTACTATACCTTGCACTTTCCCATACCCTTCAATCGATATGAGGGAATTGGGACTAACAGCATTTGTGTGTGGAAAAAATTCAATTTCTTTAGGAGCACAAATACTAAACACTGAAATGGATAAACTCAAGAGAAACAAAGTAAGCGCAAGCTTTTTCATATACCTGATTTTTATTTTTTCGTTTGTTACTGCCAAAATAACAAATAGGGAAGTAAGTTGGTTTTTGCTTATGGATTTTAATTTCGATTTGGAAATGTGCGTTAGACTCTATCCCATCACTAAAAATCAATTTAGCTCAAAATACTACCACATTCCTCCCGATAAACTCCTATCAAAACATTATCTTAATTACCTAAAAATCAACTCTTTACTATAAAAAAACAAACACAAAAATACATATACTAACCGAATAAATCCAAAAAACATTCTTGTTCCTATCCCAACAAATCATTAAATTGCTTGAAAAATAGCCGTTTATGAAAAATTTATTCGCCCTCATTTTTATTTTACTCACCACTTTCTGCACCACAAATGCTCAGATTTCACTAGCTGAAAAAACCTTCAATCATGCTTATCAAACTGAATGTGTAGATTTTGAACGATACGATGAGAATCACTGGTTGATTGGAAACACTGCCTACCAACTTGATTTCATTTATTACAGGTCTGGTCGTTTTTATCCTGAAATAATGATGGTCGACAATCAAGGAGAAATTGTATGGAAAACCAGTTTCACTCAGGGAGTAGTTGATTTAGCGGATATTCACCTACTCAATGACAGCACCATTCTGGCTTTGGAAAGGTATTATGGAAGCTATGATATATTTTATGATGACTATATTTTGCATGTATTGAATGCACAAGGAGAAATCTTGAAAACCATTTCTTTCTATGATTTTTTTTCTGACTTAGAATATCTTTCAGGCGAAGCAGAAAATCCTTTTTTGAAAATACTCCCTCTAAGTGACAACAAAATAGGAATCGTATATAGCGATGGCAGGCAGAGCAATTGGAGCAATAAAGTAAACGGCATTTTTCAAGTAGATTTAGAAACAGAAGAAATCAGCATCCTAAAGGAATGGAACATTCAGACACTTAGTATTTATGATGCCTTTCTCCAAAACAATGGCAAGATAGTATTAGCCACCAATGAAGGGATTTGGAAACTGGATGAAACTGGTGAAATCGAACTGCAATACGATTCCGAAACCTCTATTCTCAAAGTGACAGCAAATAATGCCATTAGCAAAACCCATTTCCTTCAATTTGACGCAGAACTGAACATCCTCCAAAATATTGATTTTTCAAATCGTTTTGATTATTTGGTCAACTTCGACATTGCAGACGAACATCTTTGGCTAATCGGAAAAAATAAAAGTTCAGATGTTTTTCAGTTTGAGAAAATCCCTTTGACAGATTTAAATGCCTCTCCAACTTTCACTTCCATTATTGCAGGAAACAAAACAATTCCCACTGGTTTACAGGCTTTTGACGACAAAATTTTGGTGATGGGAAATGAGCAGACCTTGCTTACACCCAGAGCCTTCTTCAAAACCTACGAGGCAGAAACAGGCGAAACACAAGCCTTCGGTACAGATATTGGCATTGAAGAAGTGAGTTTTGTGAATTTCCAAGAAGGGGGTATTTTCTTCGGATACAACTTTGAGACTTATATAAGCCTCAAAAATTATGGTACAGATACCATTCACCAATTTTGTATCAATTACCAAGATTTTAGAGGATATTCAGGACAAAAACACTGGATTTACCCACACCCTTCCAGCGCAGATGTCATAAACTTAGCTCCCAATGAAACAATGAAAATAGGTCCACTAGGTGGATTCACTGTATCAGGGAATCTCGGAGATGAAAAAGAATTCTGT
>JBGCDY010000751.1:0-11745 GCA_045105835.1 Chitinophagales bacterium | reverse complement strand
GTCGCATGGTTCACCTGTCAATTATTCTGGTAAAGTTTACAATCCTGTTTTCTACGGCGTAGAGAAAGAAACGGGCTTGATTGACATGGACAAAGTGGAGGCAGTTGCCCTCGAAAACAAACCCAAACTGATTGTTTGTGGGGCTTCGGCTTATGCAAGGGATTGGGATTATGCACGTTTTAGAGCGATTGCGGACAAGGTAGGTGCTTTGTTGATGGCAGACATTGCGCATCCTGCGGGATTGATTGCAAAGGGTTTGTTGAACCATCCTTTCCCACATTGTCACATCGTGACGACGACGACCCACAAAACGCTTCGTGGCCCTCGTGGAGGAATGATTATGATTGGTGAAAACATTGACAATCCTTGGGGCATCACGACCAAAAAAGGTGTCGTCCGCAAAATGAGCAGCATTTTGGACAGTGGCGTTTTTCCTGGGATGCAAGGTGGACCGATGGAGCACATTATTGGCGCAAAGGCGATTGCTTATGGCGAGGCTTTGACAGATGAATTTGGTGCTTACTGTGGTCAGTTGATCAAAAATGCACAGGCAATGGCAGGTGCTTTGGTGGAGCGTGGTTATGATATTATCTCGAAAGGAACGGACAATCATTTGATGTTGATTGACCTTCGCAACAAAAATATTTCGGGTAAGAAAGCAGACCGTATTTTGGGTGAATCCGATATCACAGTGAACAAAAATCTTGTTCCTTTTGACACCCGTTCTCCATTTATTACTTCTGGTATTCGCTTGGGTACACCTGCGATTACGACTCGTGGATTAAAGGAAGCGGATTGCTTGCAGATTGTGGATTGGATTGACCAAGTGATTTCTAACCCCGACGATACAGCCGTTCATGCCCGTGTGAAAGGAGAGGTGAATGAGGTGATGAGAAATTTCCCTTTGTTTACTTGGTAAGGCTTCTTTGAAGTGCCAAGACAAATTCAAACAATTAGGAATCGTTTATAATCTCTCTATTGCTTTTAAGGCGATGTGAAAAATACAATTCCCGAAATAAGAAGGGCTTTAGTCATATCATAATAGTGGCTAAAGCCTTTTTTAAATAAGATTTATTTTGCTCCCTGAGCTAAAGCACAGGGCAATTGAAACAAAATTTCCATAAGTTTTTTGCAGAGACTGCAAATCTATTCCAACCCCTCCAAATCAATCCTTTCCGCCCCCGTATAAACATTGAACTGTTGATTTCGCAAGAAACCAATCAAGGTCATTCCATAAGTATCCGCCAATTCTACGGCAAGACTTGAAGGTGCGCCAACGGCTGCCAAAATGGGAATGCCTGCCATCAATGCTTTCTGTATCAATTCAAAACTTGCCCGTCCACTCACTAAAACGATGCAATCCTTCAATGGTAGCCTGCCCTCTTGCAGAGCTTTCCCAATGAGTTTATCTAAAGCATTGTGCCTTCCAACATCTTCACACAGATACATCAAATTTCCTTGTTGGTCGAATAGAGCTGCGGCGTGAATGCCTCCCGTATTTTCAAATAAGGTTTGTTGTTGGCGGAGTTTATTGGGGAGTTCGTGGAGGAGTTTTGTGGTGATTTTTGGGGAATTGGGAGTGAGGTAGTAGCAGGTGTGGCTTTGGACAAGTTCGATAGAAGCTTTGCCGCAAACACCGCAACTTGAAGTGGTGTAAAAATGCCTGTCGAGTTTATCAATGGCTACTTTCACTTTAGGCTGCAAGGTGACAATCACTACATTTCCCTGCAAATCATTTGTTTGAGCATCGTCACCGTACTGAATTTGCAGCACATCACTATAAGCAGAAATGATGCCTTCTGCAAATAAAAACCCAAGTGCCAATTGAAAATCAAGAGTAGGGGTTCGCATGGTTACAGAAATGCTGCGTCGAATTCTTTTGCCCTTTTCTGTCCATACCAATTGTATCTCAAGTGGAGATTCTACTGCCAAAGAATCATTGAAGGAAGTGGCTTGTGACTCGTTTACTTTGAGAACTTTGTGTTGGTAGATAGGGGAGAGGGGCATGAAGTATTGGGATTGAAGAGAAAAGATAAAATTCAAGTTCAAAACTCAAATGCAAATTCAAAAAAAGATATAAGTAAGAGGACAGGATTGAGGAGTCAAATTGCAAATTATTCTGCCTTAGAATATGAGACTTCTCTTTTTGTCATTCTTCAAAAGGTAAATAAACCTTGTAGAACGTGTCGGCGATTGAAATCGCCGTTACCGAAAACACTGTTTTTAGCAAAAAACAAAACCCCCTAATTTTTTTAAAAAAATAGGGGGTTTCTATAGGTTCAAAGATAAACACTACACTTGGCAGTATTTATTTTTTATCGTCAATCACTTCCTCAAACTCTACATCCTGTACATCATCCGCACTTGCATTTGCTTGTGGGTCAGGACCTGCTTGAGGACCTGGATTCGGATTTTGTTGTTCTGCTTGTTGTTGAGCTTGGTAGATTTCAGAAGAAGCAGTTTGCCATGCAGCAGTCAAAGCCTCAGTAGCTTTGTCGATGCCGTCAATGTCTTGTGCTTTGTGAACCGTTTTTAAGGTTTCCAAAGCTGCTTCAATGTTCTCTTTGTTGCCAGCAGAAAGTTTGTCACCAAATTCTTTGAGTTGTTTTTCGGTATTGAAGACCATAGAATCGGCAGCATTCATTTTTTCTACCTTATCACGTTCTTTTTTATCCGACTCCTCATTTGCTTTGGCTTCCGCTTTCATTTTCTCGATTTCGTCTTTCGACAAACCTGTACCTGCTTCAATTCGGATGCTTTGTTCTACATTTGTGCCTTTGTCTTTGGCTTTTACGCTCAAAATACCGTTGGCATCAATGTCAAACGTTACTTCAACTTGAGGGATACCTCGTGGTGCTGGTGGAATACCATCTAAGTGGAAACGACCAATCTCACGGTTGTCTTTCGCCATTGGGCGTTCTCCTTGAAGCACTCTGATTTCTACAGAAGGCTGGTTGTCAGAAGCAGTAGAGAATGTTTCCGATTTTTGAGAAGGAATCGTAGTGTTGGATTCAATCAATCGGGTCATGATTCCACCATAGGTTTCGATACCCAAAGAAAGTGGAGTAACGTCTAATAATAGAACATCTTTGACATCACCTGATAATACACCACCTTGGATAGAAGCACCAATTGCTACTACTTCATCAGGGTTTACACCTCTGGATGGTTTTTTACCAAAAAATGCTTCAACAACTTCTTGGATTTTAGGCGAGCGAGTAGAACCACCTACCAAAATCACTTCGTCAATATCGCTCTTGTCATAACCTGCATCTTTCAATGCCATGCGGCATGGTCCAAGTGTTGCTTGGATCAAACCATCCACCAATTGCTCAAATTTTGCACGAGTCAATTTGCGAACCAAGTGCTTAGGAATACCATCTACAGCGGTGATATAAGGCAAGTTGATTTCAGACTCAGCAGAGCTAGACAATTCGATTTTCGCTTTCTCAGCAGCTTCTTTTAGTCTTTGAAGTGCCATTGGGTCTTTGCGAAGGTCAATTCCTTCATCTGATTGGAATTCACTTGCCAACCAGTCCATTACTTTGCGGTCAAAGTCGTCACCTCCCAAGTGGGTATCTCCATTGGTTGATTTTACTTCAAAAACACCGTCTCCCAATTCAAGGATGGAAATATCAAATGTTCCACCACCCAAATCATATACGGCAATTCTTTGCTCTATGTCTCTTTTGTCCAAACCATAAGCCAAAGCAGCAGCAGTTGGCTCGTTGATGATTCTGCGAACTTTCAAACCTGCAATCTCACCTGCTTCTTTGGTCGCTTGTCTTTGAGAGTCATTGAAGTAAGCTGGTACTGTGATGACTGCTTCGGTTACTTCAGAACCCAAGTAATCTTCAGCAGTTTTCTTCATTTTTTGCAATACAACCGCAGAAAGTTCTTGTGGTGTGTATAGTTTGCCGTCGATATTTACCCTTACGGTATCATTGTCGCCTTTTACGACATTGTAAGATACATTGTCAATCTCTTTGCCCAATTCACTATAGCGCATACCCATGTACCGCTTGATGGACATGATGGTATTTTGAGGATTGGTAATTGCTTGACGTTTTGCAGGGTCACCTACTTTTCTTTCGCCACTTTTCAAAAAAGCAACAATAGATGGAGTCGTGCGTTTGCCTTCGCTGTTGGGGATAACAGTAGGTTCATTGCCCTCCATTACTGCTACACAGGAGTTGGTTGTACCTAAGTCAATTCCAATAATCTTTCCCATATCTAAATGTTTATTTGTTTTATATTTTTTTGATAAAAATTATATTCAGACTACTTTAGTCAATACTTGTGCCAAGTGACGGATAGGAAAAAAAGACTGCAATATTGGCAAAAAGCCTGCAAAAAAGTGCTGGTAGATATTTTGAAGGTGTCAAAAAGTCAGAATAGGGAATAGGGAGAATTGAAGGCAAAAACAAAAGCCATGACTTAGAACTAGCTAAGTCATGGCTTTTGATGATTTTAGTACAATGATGCGTGGGCTTTTGTGTGTGTTATTTGGTTAAAGAAAAAGCTCCATGCTTCAATTATGAATGCTGTTTATTTGCTTTTGAAGGTAGAAGCTTCTACACGCCATACCAAATCACCTGTGCGGTTGATATACGCCATTCTACTGTCTACTGCTACTTGCGACAAACCGTTTTCGAAGTCTTCTACTTTTTTGAATTGTGGTTCAATAATGGTATTTCCTTCTTGGTCAATGAAACCCCATTTTCCATCTATTTTGACGGCTGCAGTTCCTTCACTAAAAGGGCGTGCTGCTTCGTATTGAGGCATAATGGCAAGTGTGCCTTTATCATCAACATATCCAAATTTGCTACCTACAGACACACAACCCATTCCTTCTCTAAAAGAAGTTACACTGTTGAACTGAGGTGCTGCAATCATGTTTCCTTCTTTGTCAATGAAACCCCATTTTTTGTATTGTTTGAAAGGAGCAAAACCGTTTTTGAAGTTTCCTACCTCATCAAATTGTGCTTCAATGACAGTTCTACCTGTTTCGTCAATGAATCCCCACAAACCGTTTTGTTGAATTTTTCCCAGACCTTCAGAGAATTTTCGAGGCAATGATTCAACGTTAGGTACTTCGATTACTTCTCCTTTGGGATACAATAAGAAATTAGTGTTTCCTTTTCTCGCAGTTGCAACACCGTTTACAAAGTTGTTAGCCAAGTCGTAAGTAGGTTTGAATACCCACTGTCCTTTTCTACCAACAAAACCGAACTTACCATTTTCACTTACCAAAGCCAATCCATGAGAGAACCCTCTGATTTGCTTAAATTTTGGTTCGACCACCATTTTACCATTTTGATTGACAAAACCCCACAAGCCATTTACTTTTACTGCTTCCAGACCTTCATCAAACAAACGTCCTGTTGGAGGGAATACATCATCGTAAGGGCCAATAACAGTAGCATCTTGACCTACGAAATATTTTTTACCTTTTTCGGTTGCTACTGCACAGCCATTGCTGCAAATGTAGGTATCAGAGAATCTTGGATTCAATAGCGTGTTTCCTTTTGCATCCAACATACCCCATTTGTTGTCTTGTTTTACCCACATGACACCTTCATCACAAGGTTTTACTTCTGAAAATTCAGGTTTTACCACCATTTTCCCAGCTGCATCCATATAGCCCCATTTTACTGGAACACCTACTTTTGCCCACCCTTCAGAGAAAGCACCATTTTCTTGGTAGTAAGAAGTCAAAAACCACTCACCATCAGTATTGATATATCCTCTTTTGTCGCCTTTGACTACACTTGCCAATCCATCTG
Source organism: Chitinophagales bacterium (assembly GCA_045105835.1). GTDB lineage: Bacteria > Bacteroidota > Bacteroidia > Chitinophagales > UBA2359 > JAUHXA01. The sequence goes on along the minus strand of JBGCDY010000751.1, from coordinate 5,959 downwards.
CAAATGCGCTAACTTCTTCAAATTGTGGAGGAATCGCAAAATCTCCTTTTTTGTCAATGAATCCCCATTTGTTACCCAAAGCAACTGCTGCCATGCCCTCAGAGAAGGTATAAACAGGTTTGTTGAGGCTTGTATTTGGAGAAACACAAAGACCTGTTAGACACGCTGCAGCATTGTCATAAGCATCGCTACAGATTTGACGAAATTGTGGTTCGATGACCATTTTTCCTTTTTCGTCAATAAAACCATAGGTACACATATTGTCTTTGGTGGTGATAACCAATGCCATTCCATCAGCAAATGGTTTTGCATAGCTATATTCAGCTTTAATAGCCCACTCTCCACTTGTATTGATAAATCCATATAAACCGTTGGATTTGACACAGGCAAGACCTTGTGAAAAATCAGCAGCAGTGCTAAAGTCGAATTTTGGTTTCACGACAAAATCACCTGCTCTGTTTATATAGCCACTCAAGAGTTCTTCAGGACTCTTTACTTTTGCCAAACCATCTTTGAAGGAAGAAACCATTTCAAACTTTGGTTCAATAACATAGTTTCCTTGACGATCTACAAACCCCCATTTTTCATTGGCTCTTACAGCTGATAGTCCTTCAGAAAAAGGAAGTGCATAATCGTAAGCTGCTTCGATAACTACTTTACCTGTACGGTCAATGAAACCTTGCTTATTATCTAAGCCAATGCTCGCTAAGCCTTCGGTAAATTTGTCCGCCCAGTCATAATCCAATGCAATGACTAGTTTTCCATAAGTGTCAATGTAACCATATTTGCCATTGACCTTAATGACTGCCAATCCTTCGCTAAAAGGAAAAACATTTTCTACTTTTAAATCTATTTTTTCTTTGGTGTCTTTTTGGACGAAGCTGTAACTTGCTTCTTGTTTGATAGGAAATAAAGCGATTGCTTTGGAGACGCTAGGTGCGCTGGTTTTGACTTTTTTTGTGTCCTCTACATTGAGTGCTACCTCATCGTTATCTACTTGGGCTACACTGAATAAAGAACTGAAAATTAAACACAGAATGGGCAAACATCTGGTAAATTTTTCCATGATAATTAATTGTTTGATTGGGTGAATAAATAAAAGTGGTATCTTTTTTCTAAATTTTTAGTAACTTAATACCAATACTACACGTATCATTAATGATAAACACACGCTTACCTCAACCCAATATTCATGCCAACGAAATCCCCCAGATTAGTTATGTGATATAATCCGTATTCTTTTTCCTATAACTGTTTAATCTTTATCAATGTCAATTTTAGTTAGGATGTTCAGTCTTTATAGGGCGGATTTTTTTTTAATATAACTATTATAAAGGTAAGTCTATCATTGAATTATGTGATATTTTTAAAAAAATAATATAGTCGAGTTTTTTATGTTAATGACCACACATGATAGTCAAGATATTGAAAATATTAGATTTGCCTCTCAATGATAGAAAATGGCATATATAATATAAAGGTTTGTAAATATTTAGATAGATTGTAATGTTTTGGTCATTTTTCATCTTTTTAAATAAAATAGTATGAAAAAAACTGAAACTCTTGTTCACATGTGTACAAAACAGCTAGGTGTATTTTTTTTGCTACTCTTATCCTGTGAAAGCTCTTAGTATATCCCCTGAAAAATAGAACGGTAGGAGTTCTCCCATAGATGCTACCACACAAACCTTCTCTGCTCTTCCCAATAGGTAGACCGTGATTGGCTGATTGAATTTGTGCTCATATTCTGCTATTACTTGCCTACATCCGCCACAAGGAGAAATAATGTCGTCGAAGTCTTTATTGTTGGAATAATCTATGGTAACTGCAATGGCTTTTACTGCAATATCGGGGTGGGTTGAAGAAGCATAAAACAAGGCTACCCGTTCGGCACAAAGCCCACTTGGATAAGCGGCATTTTCTTGGTTATTCCCTTCATAAATACTCCCATCCTCCAACAATACACCTGCTCCTACCCTGAATTTGGAATAAGGGGCATAAGCATTGTTCACTGCATTTTTGGTGGCTTTGAAGAGTGCAACTTCTTGCTCATTGAAGCTTGAGTAGTCATCATATAACTTAAGGCTACTTTCTATTTTGATTTCTTTCATTTGTAATGGCAATTAATTGAAGATAAAATTGATGTTGAAGAACCATGAAGATGTATTCTATACCACAGAAGCTATTTCCCTTTGCCCTGCAATAAAATCAGAACGGTGTAAATCATGATTTTGAAGTCAATCGCTAAAGACATGTTTTCGATGTAAAGTAAGTCGTATTTCATGCGTTGAATCATCTCCTCTACATTTTCGGCATAACCAAATTTGACCATTCCCCAAGAGGTGATACCAGGGCGAACCTTATGAAGATGACGGTATTCTGGGGCTGTTTGAGCGATTCTATCAATGAAAAACTGACGCTCGGGGCGAGGCCCTACCAAAGACATATCCCCTCGAAAGACATTCCAAAACTGTGGAATTTCATCCAATCGCCACTTTCTCATTACACTTCCCCATTTGGTCATTCGAGGATCAGCTTCGCTGGACAAAGCTGGTCCATGCTTCTCTGCATCTACGACCATTGACCGAAACTTAATGATTCGAAAAGGCTCGCCATTCAGTCCAATGCGCTCCTGTGAATAAAAAATAGGTCCTGAAGAGGATAGTTTTACCCGTATTGCAGTGAAAATATAGAGAGGTAACAATAACAAAAGCATTGTACCTGAGGCGGTAATGTCCATCGCACGTTTGATGTTTTTTTGCCATTGTGGCATCAACTCAGGGTAAATCTCGATGAGAATAGCCCCCAAAACGTGGTTCATTTTGACCGACCCTGCCAAAATATCATACATATCGGGAATGATTTTGATGACCACTTTTCGATCTACCAATAAATCCATGATGGCAGGAATCTGCTCTCTTTCATGGGGTTCGATGGCAATGATGATTTCATCAATGAATTGTTCCTTAATAATGGTCGGCAAATCTTTCACGTTGCCGAGCTTGGGCATATACTCTGCAATACCATTTTCGCCACTGTTTGCCGTTTCGAGATACCCCACAAAACGATAACCCAAAGATTTTCTGGCACCCGTGATTTCTTGGTAGATGTCAATGGCGTTTTTGTCGCTGCCCAAAATGAGGGTATTGTAGCCCACGGTATTGTTTTCGAGTTGTTTTTTGGCACTCGTCAATATGGTCAATCTTCCAAAAAAGGTGGTGAAAAATTGCAGCCCATACAAGACGGCTAAGGATCTGTAATAACTCATATAACTACTCACAACGTCGTCCAGAATCAACACAAAAAACAAAAACAATACGCCAATGGTTGTCGTAATAAAGGTACGCTGAAACTCTACGAGCCTCGATTTTCGATAAATATCGCTATACGTACCCAATAGTGCATGCAGCATCATCCAACCAATTGGAATTAGTGCAATCCCCAAATAGAAGCGTGAATCTTGATAGTGCATCCAGCTAAATGGCAGGTTTTCAATGACAATTTTACGATAGGTAAAAAACAATGTCCAAGAGAGCAGCGCTGCAAGGTAATCCCACAATACATAAAACAACAAGCCGATTTTCTTTGTCTCCCTCATTATTGCTGGTAAATTAATTTTATGTTGTCCCAAAAGAAAGTTCCTGATGACTCACCATCAGGTAAGTTCCCATCAAATATAATCCTAAACTGAGTTTTATTCTGCAGTTTTAGGGCGGCAATTGTATTGGTTAGATCTATGTAAATTTTGTTCCAATCTTCACGAGCTGCAATAAACAACAAAAAACTACCAATAGGAGCACTCCCTGTATTGTCAGATGCTTCAATAAACACATCAAATGGGTGGGTGCATTTATAGTCGATTTCGAGATAGACTGCTTGCTGTTGATTGCTGGGAATCAAGTGGGTATTGCTGTTCTTGAAAACAAAATTGTCATCACTACTATCAAGGACGATTTTAGCACTTCTGATGCCACTTAGGACTTCTGCCTCGTTTGCAGTCGTAGTGAGGTCTCCTTCAAAAAAATTCCCAAAAGCGTCAAAATCACTGATGAAAGCAAAATTGGCTTTTTCGGCATAATTGAAGACAGGGACAATCGTATCGGTTTCGAGTGGTTGGAAGTCCACTGTAATGACTGCTGTCGTGTAAAAAGGGTAAATGACACGGTCTGCCGATACTCCATTGTTGTTGATGCCCGCTTGTATGCTTAAGGTACCTTGACCTTCTGCCAAAACAGGAATCAAGGCAGGAAGCTCAAAAACTCCCAAGGGTTCATTGCCAACAAAAGCCCATATTGTTGTGACTTTGTTTGTGCCAACTCCCTCGTTAGAGCTTGTCTCTACTTTGACATCTTCAATGTAAACATAGGCAGGGTTCAACTCTGTAGTTGTACAGGAGCTCCACAAAACCATTGAAGTGAACAGCGATATAAGAGCATATAAAAAAGTAGTGTATTTCATTCTCGTCAGATTGATTTTTAGGTTCTTTGGTAGTTTTACCATCAAGCCATTTTTTACCAATAATGTTGAATTTTTACAATTCTGCAATCCTTTCTTCAATAGCGTCTGAGATTCTATAAGCAATTTCCATGGCATTGTAGCCGTCTTCAATCGTCACTTCTTCCCGTTTGTTTTGAAGGATGCTCTCTGCAAAAAGAGTCAATTCCATTTCTATAGAATTGACAGGAGGCGCATCAGACTTCTCAAACAAAATGTATTTTTTGCCTCGCTCATCACCCATATTCAATTCAAAACTACCAACACCGCTTGTAGCCGATTCACTGATACGTACAATTTCTGATTTTTTCTCCAAAAAATCAATGCTCACATAGGCATTGGGTTGAAAAATACGGGTTTTACGCAAGTTCTTCAAAGACATACGGCTGGCAGTCACATTGGCCACGCAGCCATTCTCAAATTCAATACGAGCATTGGCAATATCGGGAGTCGTCGAAACAATCGAAACGCCACTGGCATGAATCGCCTTGACCTTAGATTTTACAATGCTCAATATCACATCAATATCGTGAATCATCAAATCCAAAACCACAGAAACATCTGTTCCTCTCGGATTGAACATCGCCAAACGATGTGTCTCGATGAACATGGGCTTCAAATCAATTTCTTTTACTGCCAAAAAAGCAGGGTTGAAACGTTCTACATGCCCTACCTGCGCTTTTACACCCATCTCTTTCACCATTTCCACCAATTTGCGGGCTTCCTCCATGTTGCTCGCCAAAGGTTTTTCTATGAAAATGTGTTTTCCCGCTTGAATGGCTCTACTCGCTACTTCAAAATGGGTGATAGTTGGAGTGACTATATCCGCTACATCAATAGCTGCTATCAATTCATCGAAGTCTGTAAAACGTTTAAGTCCAAACTCTTTGCTGATTTTTTCGGCATTTGAATTATTTGGATCAAAAAAACCTATAAGTTGGTAATGTTCAATATTTTGAAGTAGTTTCACATGAATTTTTCCTAAATGTCCTACTCCAAAAACGCCTATTTTTAACATACTGGTATTTCATTTTTTTTGGATGGCAAAATTAAGAAAATTATTGAAGGGTATTTTCTAAATGATTTTTTGTAGTAAGTGATATGAAAAAAAATATTTTACCTACTATTGTTGACTTCTTTCAATAATAAGGAAACGAAAGAAAACTTTATCTCGTTGCTAAAGCTATAAACGGTAATGAATATGAATGGACGGGCTTATATATCATTTTTTACCTGCTGCCTATTGACCTATTTGCTTTTTCGGATAGCGTTTATGAATTCGCAGTGGAATGGGAATCATACTATTGGCTATGATGTAGGGGGGTATTACTGTTATTTACCTGCCTACTTTATCTACGATGATTTGGCGGAACTTCAATTTATGGAGAACATCGTCAAAAAACACCCTTCAACGAATGGGAATTGGAGCATTGCAGAGAATGGTAACAAAATTCAAAAATACCCC
>JBGCDY010000750.1:0-12653 GCA_045105835.1 Chitinophagales bacterium | reverse complement strand
TGGTATCCTTATGCTGAATCTGAAGAATTTCCATTGGTCGGAAAAGGGGGCAGAAATGCAATGGCGGGCCCTGTCTATCACACAGATGACTACAAGGGGGAATACAAACTTCCTGAATACTACGATGGGAAATTGTTTGCTTATGACTGGATGCGGGGCTGGATTAATCCTGTGACGATGAACGAAAAAGGGGATTACCAAAGCATGGAGACTTTCATGCCCAATACGGAATTTAACAACATTATGGATTTGCTGATTGCTAAGGATGGGCGAATCTATATGCTCGAATACGGCACGCTTTGGTTCTCCAAAAATGAGGATGCCCGTTTGGTTCGCATTGACTACCACCGAGGAAACATTCCCCCAAAGGCAGTTATTGAAGTGGATAAAAAAACGGGTGCTGCGCCTTTGACGGTTCAGTTTTCGGCTGCAAAAAGCAGGGATGCGGATGGAGATGATTTGACCTTTGCATGGAAATTTGATTCCGAATCACAGTTTCAAGCTTTTGAGGCAGAACCAAGTTTTACCTTCCAAAAAGCGGGTGTTTACGAACCCTTACTCAAAGTGACCGACTCCAAAGGAAATACGACTCTTGAGCGGACGAAAATCAAGGTTGGGAATGCTGCGCCAAAGATTGAGTGGCAGATTGCAGGAAATCGTACTTTTTATTGGGACAACCGCTCGATTCAATATGAACTGAAAATAGAGGATGAAGAAGATGAGGTGGTTGACGGCAAACGTTTGGCAGTGAATTTTGATTATTTGAAGGGCGGCAAAGACCAAACGGAGATTGCAAAGGGACACCAAAAGGCTTCGGGAGCGGTCTTGGCGCAGCAGTTGATTGATGAAAACAACTGCCTTTCTTGCCATCAAGTCAACGAGCAATCCATTGGGCCAAGCTATAAAATGGTGGGTGAAAAATATCAGAAAATGAAGGGGCGACAAATGTATCTCGCCGAAAAAATCATCAAAGGCGGCAATGGCGTTTGGGGTGAACAAATGATGTCTGCCAATCCTTCGATTGGTTTGGACGAGGCGGTAATGATTGCGGATTATATTTTGGGCTTGGCAAAACAAAAGGGTGAAAAAGCTCCGACTCCACTGCAAGGTACTTATACCACAAAGGAACATGTAAAAAGCAATGTTAGAGGTACTTACTACCTTCACGCTTCTTATACGGATGCGCCAATGGAAGGCGTTTCGTCAAATACGGTGATGGAAACTTTGTTGATGCGACACCCAAGAGTGGAGGCAGAGAATTTTGACAGCACCAATATGGCTTTGCCAATGCGCTATCCTTGGTTGTCTTACCAAGCAGCGCAACGCTTGCGAGATGGGGCGTTTATCTGTTTCAAAAACATTGACTTGACGGATGTGAAAGACTTGAAACTGCATTTGATGGTGGACAAAAACGAAGTGGCTGGCGGGCGGATTGAACTGCGTTTGGGTAGTCCTGAGGGCAAAATGTTGGGCAATGTGGTAGTGAGTCCGAAAGAGGGGAATGAATTGGAGACTTTGGTGATGCCTTTGGAGGAGACTGCTGCAATGGGCGATTTGTTTTTTGTGTTTCGGAATGAGGGGAGTCAAAAAGATATAACGAAAGTGGATTGGGTGGAGTTTGGGTTTTGATTTTTTGAAGATGGAGGCATAGGGGAAATATGAACGGAGAGATTTTTTGTTTGGATGGAAACCGTATCAACGGAAACTTCGCCAATAACCTCCAATTTTGGTGACTTTGGAGTGGTGTCGTTTTAAACTGTTAAGAGGGTTTTCAACCGCTGTCAAAGTTTTTGCTTGTAATCTATTTACTCTCCACCACTTCCTTCAAATTCGCCAATCCCTTTTCCAAGTCATTGGAAATCATGTTTTTCATCAATATCCCGAAATACCGAAAAAGAGGATTTGACCCCAATTCGCCATTCACATTCCACAAAACCTTGGTACGGTCGGGGCTGGTAGGTCTGAATACAATGCTTCCTTTCATTTCGACATTGCCATCGTTCATTTTCATCACATAATAGACTCCATCTCCCAGATTGCTTTCGGTGAGCATCAATTCCCCGTCACCCATTTTGTCCCCTTTCCAGGTTTGTTTTGCCCCTTGTCCCGATTCACTGCCCTCATAGTTAACAACCATACTTGGGTCTTCGTTTTTGCTCCATACCGTCCAATCTTGCCAGTTTTTCAAATCGTTCAAAAAGGGGTAAATATCTTGAAAAGGAGCCTCTATCATGATTTCTTCTTCGACCTCATAGTGATCTGGCAACAAAAAACCACCCACCAAGAAGAGGGAAAATAGAATGGAAAGGAAAACTAAAAATTTTATAGTTCGAGACATTTTGAGATGTTTTTATGGTACGATTCTTCAATAACCTCCCAAAAATAATAAAACCTCCAAGATTTATACAAAATGGAGGTTTTATAAAACGGTAATCTAAATGTTGTTTGGTTTTATAATGTTGGGAAACCAATCTCTAATTACTAAAACACCAATCACTACATTAATGAACGCTTGCGCTTGCACCCGTGATTGGGTCAATCGTAAAAGGCATTTTATAGGTGCACTTCAATTCAAAACGCTGGTCTCGAAGATTCAGTTGGCGTGCTGCGCTATAAGTAATTTTGATGGCAACACCCATATCTTCTGCCAAGTTAGGAATCTTACCCAATACCTTCAATGTCAAGCTTTTTCCATTCATTGGATTGATGACCTTTACTTGTGTACCGACAGGAGCTGTTTTGTGAAGACAGAACATGTTTTGGCTGGAAGTAGAGCCGTCCATGAAGTAATTTCCAAGAACTTTTTCACTGATTGTCTTATATACAATCTTTGGCTTTGGTGGAGCAGCAGGTTTCGCAGGCTTTGGCGCAGGTTTTTTTGGTGTAACAGAAGCCGTTTTTGTATCCGTTTTGGGTTTTGTTTTTTCTGCAGGTTTTTTAGGAGCTTTTGGTTTGCTGGTGTTTGCCGCCACTTTTGTTTTTTCGACTGGACTTTCCTTAGCTTTTGCAGGTTTTTTGGCTTTTGCTTTTGCAGCTGCGATTTCTTCTTTTGATTTGGTCTTAGGCACAAATTTCCTTTGACCATTTTTAGGCGTATTGCTATTTGCAGCGACTTCCTCTTTCTTTACCTTCTCTATTTCCTTATTTACTGCAGCCACTTCTTTTTCGGTAGCTTTTTTGCTTTTGCTTGATTCGCCAGATTTGATGGCATCCAATTGTGCCTCCAATATTGCCATGCGAGATTTCAAGTCTTCCAAACGAGAAGCCTCACCTGTTTCGCTTTCTTGACCAGGTGTGAATTTTTTGTGTCCACTTGTGGTAGGGTAGGTGCTATTGCTGCTTGAAGTAGCTACTTTTTGACTGCTACAGGAACTAAGGATGAAAGCAAATACAAAAAAGTATGCTATGAGTGATTTTTTCATCTGAATTTGTTTTTGAATTTTTAGGTAACGCATTTCCAATCGCTACATAGTTTTGAACTATCAACATTTGGACTTGCTATGTTTGGTGTGGTTTAAAAGTTAATTGTATCAAAACTGGCGAATTTTATGCCAAAAAGCACTTTTGGATAGTCAAGTTTGAGAAATGAAGAAAATGTGACATAGGCTTTCTTGAAGTTCAAATTAAAATCTCAAATGCAAAACTTGTCCCGTATTTTAATCGAGGATTAAACAAAAGCTTGTAAGTAATGCCCAAAAAATAAGTTTCGCATTTGAAATTTTCAACCACCTGAACAAGAAGTGGTTTTTTAATTTTCATTCGCTGCTAAGTAAGAGGATTGAACTTTAAGAAAGCCTAATTCAAGTATTTTTTGCCTTACATCAAACCCATCGCAATCCGAATTTTGTCATAATGGTACTTTTCTCCCAGAGCTTCAAAAACAGGCTTCAAATGCCCTTCTTCATTTTGGCTTTGAAGGCTTTGAGCGACTTTGGTGATTTCGTCCAATTCTGCCTGACTAATCAGGCGACGAAGGTCGATTTTATAGTCCTTTTTGTAGAGTTTGATGAGGTGATTGTAAATGGTGACAGTGCTCATGTCTCGTTCTTTGGCGATTGCTTCAGGCGTTTTACCTTGTTGAAAAAGGTGATAGGTGAGTATCAATGTACCGCCTTTGAGTTTTTGTCCATCGGTGACCATAAACGAAATAATTTCGTTCATAAAATCATCTCCATAAAAAGCCATTTTTCGCAATCCCACACCCGAAACTTCCAACATTGCTTCCCGAGTCGTTGGTCTTTTCGATGCCATTTGTTTGAGGGTTTCGTCATTGAATACCACATAAGGCGGGACTTGCTGCTCGTCTGCCAAAACCTTGCGAAGTTTTCTTAGGCGTTCAAACAAAGCATCCGAAGCCATTTCGCTTTTGGACTTGGTCTTGATTGGCGTTGCAGTGGCTTGACTTTCGGCTTTTACCAAAAATACCTTTTCCTTTTTGAATAAGACATCATTCGCCTTAGGACTCAATTTGAGGGAATTGTGTTGGTCGTAAGCAATCGTTAGGTAAGCATGATTGATAAGCTGGTGAAAGTAGTTTTGCCAATTGAAGTAGGTGATGTCTCTGCCCACACCAAAGGTTTTGATGTTGTGGTATCCTTTTGAAGTAACATGTTGTGCATGAGAGCCTCGCAACACATCAACTGCCGTTTTGATGCCTACTCTTTCCTTCAAACGATAGACTGCGGAAAGGGCTTTTTGAGCAATTACTGTAGCGTCAAAAGTTTTGCGGGGATTGCTGCACACATCACAATTTTCACATTTTTTGTCAAATTCTTCCGAGAAATAAGACAACAAAACTTTTCTCCTACAAGTGCTTGCTTCCGCAAATTGCTGCAATCGCTCCAGTTTGGCAATCTTCAATTCTTTTTTGCTGGAGCTTTCTCCTTCAATAATTTTGCGGTGCATCATCACATCTGCAAAAGTGTAAAACAAAACCGTTTCGCTGTCCACACCATCTCGTCCCGCACGCCCAATTTCTTGGTAATAACTTTCGAGATTCTTCGGCAAATTGTAGTGCACCACGAAGCGCACATTTGATTTGTCAATTCCCATCCCAAATGCAATCGTAGCACAAACAATCCGCACATCGTCCCGCAGAAAATCTCGCAAGACTTGCGCTTTTTGATTGTCGGGAAGTCGGGCGTGATAGGGAACGGCATTGAAGCCTTTTTTTCGCAGTTTTTCGGCAAGCGACTCGGTACTTTTTCGACTCAAACAATAGATAATGCCTGAATCGTGTTTGTGGTCACTCAAAAACGAAATGATTTGTTTGATTCTATTCTGCCCTGGTCTGACCTCCAATCGAAGGTTGGGACGGTCAAAAGAACTGACAAAAGATTTGGGTTCTTTTAGGTGAAGTTGGCTGATGATGTCTTTTCGGGTCAAATCGTCTGCCGTAGCGGTGAGTGCAATCATGGGAATCTCTGGAAACCTATCTCGCAATTCACCCAACATTCCGTACTCAGGACGAAAATCATGTCCCCATGAAGAAATACAATGTGCTTCGTCAATCGCTATTAAATTGACCGTAAGACTCTTTAAGAAATTTTGAAAACGGTCAGTTTGTACTTTTTCAGGTGAAACATAGAGAAGTTTGACTGCTTGCCGCAAACACTGTTGGGCAATGTATCGTTGCTCCGAAACGGTTTGTGAACTATTGATAAAAGCTGCGGATATTCCGTTTTGCTTCAATGCTTCTACCTGGTCTTGCATCAAGGAAATCAAAGGAGATACCACCAAACACAAGCCCTCTTTTACCATTGCAGGGATCTGGTAGCAGACGGATTTTCCTCCACCTGTTGGCATTAGCACCAGCGTATCGTTCCCATCCAAAACAGTTTGTATAATTTCTTCTTGCTGGTGGCGAAAGGCACTGTAACCGAAATATTCCTTGAGTATATCTATTGGTTTTTTCATACGTATTGCAAGGTAGGGATTAATTGAAACTAAAATAAAGATTGAAGTGAAAACTTGCAGTGTCCAATAAGCCTTTTTATCCACACTTATCCACGTTAATACAGTGAATTGTGAATAAAAATGTGGATAAGTGGTTTTTGAGGTAGGTTTTCCACATTTTTGTGTGGAAGAGATGTGGATAGATGTGGAATAATGTGTTGATTACTCAAGGAGTCAAAATTAAAGACGCAAACGCTCTTTTTTACATCAATTCTATTTCCAATCGAACAGGTTGATGGTCACTGTATTCAAAATCCAAGTTGATACCTTCAATCTGTTTGACCTTGATATTGGGCGACAACAAAAAATAATCAATCACGGTCGTAAAAGTGCTGTCTTTAGAATAGGCTTTTCGCAATGCTCGATTGGTGGGAGTATTGCCGTCATAGATCCATTGCCAACCTGCTTCGGGGTAATACTTAGGAGACTTCATACTCGTATAAGGAATCATTCCTTTTTTGACAAAACGATAGGAATCAAAATCGGGCGGAACTTGGTTCCAATCTGCGCCTGCAATCACATAATTCCCCTTCTCGTATTCCGTCACCAAAATATCTTTGAGGTATTCCATCTGGCGTTTTTTTAATTTGCCGCCTTTGTCATAAGCAGAATTGTGACTGTTAATGACAATCAATTGTTTGTCACTGTTGTTGATGTTGAAGCGTTGAAACAAAAAACACCTATCCAACATATAGACGGATTGAGGCCAGTCGTAATTGCCAGGAAACTGGAATCGGATGTTTTCACTCGCTTCAAAACGACTGTAAGTCGCGATACCGCTGTGAATACCTCCCAATGGATTTTCAAATGGAATGGGTATAAAGTCCACCAAATAATTGGTCGCAAAGGTTTGAAAGTGATTGGGTAAAGCCGTTTTGAGGCTTTCTAATTGATTGTTGTAAGAGCTTCTTTGTGCATTTTTGTCGACTTCCTGCAATAAGACAAAATCAGCCGAATACTGCTTCAATGTTTGGGTAATGCCTTGCATATTCTTCTCAACCCATTTGGTTTCGGGATGCACCATTTTGCCGCCATCGTAGAAAAAATCGGACTCTTTTCCCAAGCCTCCATAGCCCATATTCCACAGCAAAAAACTCAATGTCTTGGGCGAGTCAATATTGGTATTCAATGGATTATTAGCAGGTTTTTCCTGAACAAGTATTTCTTTTACTTCAGGTTGGTAGTCAGTCATACTTGCATGAATGACCAGCCCTCCGAGTATCAAAACCACAGATAATACTATCAGTACCAATATTTTCAATAAAAACTTCAAGATGCCAAACATGTTTGTCGATTTTGCCCTAAGGAATATTCAGACAATTTACAGAATATTTTCCAACCCAAGCAAATATTTCATCCAAAGCTTCTAAGTCAAATGTCCTACTTGCCAAATAAGCGTATAGTTAACCAACAATATATTCTCGGATAGACGTTTGTTACTCAGCCAAGTTTTTGATACCTTGCCAAACTAAGAATTCCCTTCAATGTATTCACAAACCCAAGAGCCCTAAACATGAGTATTACGACCTTCAAAGAACTCAAACATATTCCAGGAGAAGCAGGGTTACCTGTTTTTGGAGATTTTTTTGCATTCGTTTCCAATGCTTCCAAATACTACAAAGCCAAACAAACAAAATATGGAGATGTATTCAGGTCTAAAACACTTTTTGGAGCGAGTGTAATCTTATGTGGACCAGCTGCCAATAAGTTTTTGTTGGTAGAAGAAGGAAAATTCACTTCAAATAAACAGGCTTGGGAACAAGTTTTGTCGGATTTGTTTCCGAACGGTTTGATGCTGATGGACGGAGAACGGCACAAAAGTCACCGCAGTATCATGCAGGAAGCCTTCAAAAAAGACCCCATGCAGGGTTATTTAGAAATCATGCCTGAGATTATTTCAAATGGGCTGGATGAATTGAAGGGGAAAGAAAAGGTATTGTTTTTTCCTTTTTTCAAGAACCTAACCTTGAAGTTGGCGGCACGGGTGTTTTTTGGTTTGGAATTAAACAAAGATTTGAAACTCATCAACAAGGCACTCACAAATCTTGTTGATGCGGCTACTTCCTTGCCAATCAACGTGCCTTTCTCAGGTTATCGAAAAGGACTCAATGGAAGGGCTTTTTTGGTGGACTACTTCAAATCTATTCTCCCTGAAAGGCGCAGCAATCCAGGCAAAGATTTGTTCAGCCGATTGTGTGAAGCCAAAAACGAAGAAGGCGAACAGTTTACAGACCAAGAAATCATTGATCACCTGATTTTTGTATTGATGGCGGCACATGATACGACTGCCATAACGCTCACATTTATGTCCTACTTTTTGGCGAAAAACCCAAAGTGGCAAACGATGGTTCGAGAAGAAAGCGGAATCATTGATTTGTTTGGTGAGTTGTATGTCAAGGATTTGCGGCAATTGGAAAAGACAGGCTTGGTGATGAAAGAGACGCTGCGAATACACCCACCCCTGATTACTGTGACCCGAAAAACAGAAAAAGAACTGGAAGTGGAAGGCTACAAAATTCCCAAAGATACCTTTGTGAATGCGGTTTTTCAAGTCACCCACCATGACGAACGCACTTGGACGAGTCCCGAAAATTTTGACCCCGAACGCTTCAATTCCAAACGTAAGGAACAATTGAAGTGCCCTTTTTCTTATGCCCCTTTTGGAGCAGGGAAGCACCATTGTATTGGTTTTGCTTTTGCAGAAATGCAAATCAAATTGGTGATTACCGAGTTATTGAAACGTCATCAAATCACTGTGCCAGAGGATTATGAATGCCCTGTTCGGGATGTGCCATTGAAGCAGCCCAAAGATGGACTGCCTATTTTTTTAAAGGAAGTTTAATTGGGGGATTGGTTTTGGACGAGAGAAGAAAGACGCAAGACTAAAGAATATAATTTACCTATACTGAAAATTGCTCAATAACGGTGGGTTTCGAAACCCACCGTTATTGAGCAATTTAGCTGTTTTTTCGTCCAAAGTCCAATTTAATTACTCAGATTCACCAATTCAGGATTCCCCATTAGTCCTCTTTGGTAATTCTGCATACACTGGCGAATTTGTTGTTCGGTATTCATCACAAAAGGACCATAAGAAAACACCACCTCATCCAAAGGTTTGCCACCCAAAACCATAAATTCAGCTCCTTCTTTGGCAAATAGGTTGATATAACTTTCGCCTCGCTTGTAGAGTGCCACCTGATTTTTCTTCAATGCTTTTGCACTTTCCAGCTCCAATTCACCTCGAATCATGTAGATAAAGGCATTGTCGATTGGATTGGTGGGAATATCCAAACGGGTATTTTCGTTCATTTTGACGTGGTAGTAAAAGGCAGGAGAAAGGGTTTCTATTTGGGATTTTGCGCCAAATAGCTCACCCAAAACCACTTGTATTTTGTAATCTTTGGTTTCAATCGCTCCCATGTCGCCTCCATTGTTAACCGTTGTCGTTGGATTCATGAATTTGTATTGAGAAGGGGTGTTCAGCCAAACCTGAAAACCATGCACCAAACCACCATTTTCAATCACTTCCTTACCAGATTCCTCCATATGTATGGCACCTCTACCCGAATTGAACATCATAAAGTCGCCTTTCCCAATCTGAAAATCATAATTGAGGCTGTCCTTGTGGTGTCCTGCTCCTTCGAGGAAATAGGAAGTGGGAGATACTCCCGCATGTGGATGCGCCTCTACCTTCAAAGCATCCGCACCAGGATTGATACTCACTGGACCAAATTCATCAAATAACACATAAGGAGAAACAAAATCATTTTGGTCTCCTGCAAATGCTCGCATCACGGGTAGTGTACCGACATTGACCCGATGCGAACTCAAAATTCGATGCACTTTTCGCTTGGATTTGGCATCATACATTCCTGAACCTACTACCAATGAACCACCTACTGCTGTGAGTCCTACGATGGCAGAACTCTTTTTGATGAATTTACGTCTTTCCATGTTATTCCGATTTTTTGTTTGGTATGTGGTTAACGATGGGGAGATGGTTTGGTTTTGAAGGGTATTTTGAGGGAAATCACAAAGGATGTTTAATTTTCATCAATAACGAGGGGTTTTAAACCCCTCGTTATTGATGAAAATTTGTGATTATCGCCTTACTCCTCCAACTCCGGCAACATCAACAATTCCCTCACCTTTCCCTTCAATCGAATCGGAGCATTTTTGTTCATATCCACTGCCACAAAACACACATCTGCTTCTGCAATCACTTTTCCATTGCTTTTTTGCACCAATTTTTGATAAACCGTCAATTTCACATTTCCCAACTCTTTGAGGCTTGTGTGAATAACAATTGTGTCGCCGACGACTGCTGGCGAACGGTAGGTAATGTTGATGTTGTGGATGATAAAAGCGATGTTTTCCCTTGCGAGCCATTCATCTGTATATACTTTGTGGTAGTAATTCCACCGAGCTTCCTCCAAAAATTCGAGGTAGCGAGCATTGTTAACATGCCTGTACAAATCAAGGTGAAAACTGCGAACTACGATTTCTGTTATTTTATGTTTCATTTTTTAGGCACTTTTTTTGATATATTGAAGAAAAGAAATAAACCAACTAGTATCTTAGCAGTCTAAAAACCCATTGCACCCAATTTTATAGACAACTATCCAACCAAATCTAAGCTATTTCTTGAGTAAAAGTAAATTCAAAAATCAACAATTACAATTGAATTTACATTTTTTTGAAATCATACAGCTATACAGTCCATCCCATATTTTCTTTATTGTTTTTACACACGAATGTTCAAATTATTGTTACTATGAAAAACAGTACTCTTTTAATCGCCGTTTTTTGCTTGTTTAGTTGGACTTTATGCTCTTTCACAACTGTTGACAAACAACCTTCCCTTCACCCAGATTACATCGCTTCTATTCAGGATTTGATTGAAGCAGTCGAAAATGCAAGTAGTATTGAAGACCTTCAAAGTTCAGCTCAAGGATTTGCCCAATTGAGTGAAGCCCACAAAAATAACTGGGAAGCCAGTTATTATACTGCTTACTGCTATATATCAATGTCTGTCCAAGAGCGTATTCCTGCTCAAAAATCCATTTACTTGGACCAAGCACAGTCTTACATCGAAAGTGCCAAACAATTGACCAACGATGCAGAATTACATATCCTTCAAGCCTATCTTTATCAGTCTCGTGCCAATACGAACATGTCTGCTTCCAATGCGAACTCCCTAATTACTTCAAGTTTGGCAGAAGCCGAAAAAATGGATGCGAACAATCCACGTATTGCTTTTCTCAAAGCACAACGCCTGTACTTTTTGCCGCAAGAAGCTGGTGGAGGGTTGAACAGCGCATGCCCACTTATCCAAGAAGCCATTCAAAAGTATGAAACCTATACTCCTTCTACCGAAATTGCTCCGAACTGGGGACAAGACCTAACCCAAGAAATGTTTGCAGTTTGTCAAAGTGCAGCAGGGAACTAAGGGAAATTCAAATTAAAAGCTCAAATTCAAATAATTCTTTGTGAAAAAGTAAAATGAATTTCATAGGCGACTAAATATTGTAGTTTCCTTAAGTCTTTTTAGACTTCAAAAGAAAACAAACAAAATGAGAGACTCCTCTTTGGCGATTGACCAGAGAGGAGTTTTTTATAGGGGAAATTCTTTTTTAGAATTTTCAACGAGATAGCAGAATATAGATTCTGTAGTGTTTTGCAATAATTGTCAAATAACCAAAAGTCTATTTTTTCAGGAACAATCACTTCAAAAACAGTGTTCTGAAAATATTTACATGATTAAATTTTGAACCCTATGCAAACGCCCTCAACCGAAGTAAGACACCTTTCGATGGAAGAATTGGAAGCAGGTTTGGACCATATTCGTCAATCCCCAAAAGACAATGGCATCCTAAAAATGATTGTTCGCCGTCCTGATACGTTGCAAAGAGAAGTTTTGGAGGAAGGTACAATTGATTTGACCGAAGGACTTTTGGGGGACAATTGGAGCAGGCGACCCAGTTCTCGCACACCCGACAAATCTCCGCATCCCGATATGCAGCTCAATATTATGAATGCTCGTGCAATCGCTTTATTGGCTCAAACAGAAGACCGATGGCAATTGGCAGGCGACCAACTTTTGGTAGATATGGAACTATCGGATGAAAATTTGCCTGCTGGCACACAGTTGTCGATTGGTTCGGCAATTATTGAAGTGACGACACAACCTCACAATGGCTGCAAAAAATTTGCACAACGTTTTGGAATAGACGCAGTAAAGTTTGTCAATTCGCCGATTGGAAAAGAATTGCATTTGAGGGGAATCAATGCAAAGGTGATTCAGGGTGGAACGATTCGCAAAGGAGATGTGGTGAGGAAATTATTAAATGGTTAAATTGCTTGATTGTTAAACTGTTGTACTGCTCTATTGTTGATATTATTACCAATTACCAATTACCAATTACCAATTACCAATTACCAATTACCAATTACCAATTACCAATTACCAATTACCAATTACCAATTACCAATTATTTCACCACATAAATCGGCAAATCGCCCAAATCATTCCTCACCATCTTAGGATTTTGGCGTTGTTTGGTGTGAATGCCTACCATTGCAGGGACTCGCTGCTGAACGAAGGTAAACAGCTCCTCTAAGTTCACAATATTGTTTTTATTATAATCTGCTTCGCCCTTCAAGCCTTGCAAAAGTGCTTTGGTAAAAAAGCCATTTTT